>JBEICS010000092.1:0-7544 GCA_040383925.1 Acidimicrobiaceae bacterium
CCGGGTCCGCCCGATGTGGCCCGCTCGGTGGCGAACGGCGCCTGCGGGTCGAGGCCGGCCAGCACACCCACCACACCGGCACTGCAGTTGGCCAGCGCATCGAGGTCGTAGCCGCCCTCCAGCATCACCAGCCGTCGACCGGCCGGGGCGAACTCGAGCACCCGCTGGGTGATGGTGATGTAGTCGCCGGCCGTGAGGCCGAGCTCGGTGATGGGGTCGTCGCGGTGGGCGTCGAAGCCGGCCGAGATGATGAGCCAGGTGGGCTGGAACTGCGCCACCCGGGGCGACACCAGTTCGTCGATCGCGCGGAGGTACACGTCGCCGGTGGCGCCGGGCGGCACCGGGATGTTCATCGTGTAGCCCTCGCCGGCACCGGCGCCGATCTCGTCGGCGCGACCCGACCCCGGGTAGAGCGGCCACTGGTGGAGGCTGACGAACAGCACCCGAGGATCGTCGTAGAACACCGCTTGGGTACCGTTGCCGTGATGTGCGTCGTAATCGACGATGAGGACCCGTTCACCGCGGTCGGCCAGCGACGCGGCCACCACGGCCACGTTCGAGATGAAGCAGAACCCCATCGACTCGTCGCGCGACGCGTGGTGCCCCGGCGGCCGCACGGCGCAGAACGCCGCATCGCCCCGACCGGCCTCGAGCGCTGCCACCGCAGTGAGGCCGGCACCCGCCGCCAGGCTGGCGGCGAGGAACGACTGCGGGCCGGCGTAGGTGTCGGGGTCGAGCCGGCCGCCGCCGGCGGCGCAGATGGCTTCGATCCGGTCGAGGTACGGCACCGGGTGGACGCGCTCGAGATCGGCCCGCGTCGCGGCCTCGGGCGCCAGGGGTGTGAGCGCTTCGATGAGTCCTTCTCGCTCCACCCCTGCCAGCACGGCACGGAGCCGCTCGGGGCGCTCGGGATGGCGCGGCCCGGCGAGGTGCTCGAGATAGGCGGCGTGGGTACTGAACAGCACGGTCACGGTCCCGACGCTACCGTCGAAGCCCGATGAGCTCGGTGCCACGACTGTTCCGCCGGTCCTCGGCCGCGCGCCGGGTCGACGGCGCGCACCCCGAGTCGTGCCAGCTGCGTTCGGCACCGTTGCCCGCTCGCGCCACCCCGTGCCCGAGCGATCCGAGCACGGCCTTGCTCGTAGTGCTCGACGGTGCCGCCATCCCGATGGCCGAGCACTACCTGCGGTGGCGCGACGAGTTGGCCGAGCTGGGATTCCTCGGGATACGCACCGGAGCGCTCAGCGCCCGGCAGGCAGCACAGGCCGAGGTGGCCGGGCTGCGATGCGCCCAAGAGCTCGAACTGCTGCAACTCGACGCTCCGCTCCCGCGCCTCGCCCGCCGCGCCCCCGGGTCGTCGCTGCGACCCCTGCTCACCTCCGACCTCCACGCCGCCGCGGCCATCGACCGGGCAGCGTTCGGCGAGCACTGGTGGCTCGACGCAGGAATGCTGGCCGATGTGTGCAGCGCCACCCCTCGGCATCGCGCCCGGGTCGTCGAGCTCGAACGACGGGTGACGGGCTCGCTCATCTCCGGCCGGTCGGGCTCGATCGGGTACGTGCAGCGACTCTCGGTGCACCCCGGGGCACATCGCCGCGGTCTGGCCACCGCCCTGCTCGGCGACGCCCTCGCCTGGATGCGCCGCTCCGGGGTCACCCGGGTGTTCGTCAACACCCACACCGACAACGATGCGGCGCTCGCGCTGTACCGCCGGATCGGGTTCCGCAGCCTGCCCGAACGGCTCCGGGTGTACGAAGGATCCACCACCCGATGACGAGTCGAGCGACTCGGCTCGGTCGCTGCGTCGTTGCCGCAGTGGTCGTGCTGGCGGGCTCGACTGCGGGCTCCGCCGCGGGCGGGTCGGTGGTCGCCGCCCCCGACGACGGGCGGGCGCTCGGCCTGGTCGCCCAGCAGTTCGTCGTCGGACCCGACGCGCCGCTCACCCTCACCGTCTCGCTGCCCACCGGCTTCGACCCGGCCGACCTCGACAGCGACTGGTCGGTCGTCGTGACGAGCCACGTCCCCATCGCCGACCGTGCCGTGTTCGACCAGGCACGCGCCGGCTCACTCCCACAGGTGGTCGACAGCCTGCGGCTCTCGCTCGACGCCACCACGGCGATCACCCCCGTCGACCTCAGCGTCCCGGGGCAGCTCTCCCTCAGCGTGCCCACCGAATCGGCCGACGACACCGCGGCCGCCCTGCAACTCCCCACACTGGGGGTGGTGGCTCTGCTCGTCGACCTCCGCAACGGCACCCGGTCGTCGGCATCGCTCAGCACCTTCGTGACGCGTGTGTCAGCCGATGGACCCGACCGAGCCGACGTCCTGCCCATCGGTGTGGTGATGCGGCAGATCACTCCCCCCGACATCGGCATCGACGGCACCGTGTCCGTCGACGACGACGCAGTGGCCGAGTTCACCGCCCTCACCACAGGCCTCACCGCGTTCGGCGCCGACGCCGACGCCGTCGCCGTGCTCGTCGACCCGGCATCGGTACGCGCTGTGGCCGATGCCCGACCCGACCTGGCCGCCGGCCTGCTGCCCACGCTGGCCACCAGCGACCTGCTGGCCGCACCCCGGCTTCCCCTCGACCCCTCGAGCGTCGCCCGGGCGCAGCGTCCCGACACGTACGTCGAACTGCTACGCGAGGGAGAAGACCTCCTCACCGATCTGCTGCCCGGAACCGTGGTCGATCGATCGGTCGACGTGGTCGACGCAGCCATCAGCACCGACGGTGCCCTCCTGCAACGCAACCTGGGCACCCGGCTGATGGTCATGCCCTATCGGCAGTACGAACCACTGCCCGGGTCGCTACGCGGCTACACCGACACGACGCAGTTGGTGGGCGCCGACCTCGGCGACGGTTCGACAGTGCCCATCGCGGTGGTCGATGCCGATCTCGCCGCACAACTCACCTCGACCGAGCATCCGCTCGTCACCGCCATCGACCTCACCGCGGAACTGCTGGTGATCGCCGCCCAGATCGAGCGCAACGGAGGCATCCCCGCGCGCCACGGCCTCGTCCTCGGTCGCGACGACCTGGGCATCATCGACCCCGAGATACTGGTCCACCTCGCCCCACTGCTCGGCACCACCCCCGGGCTCGCGCTCACCCCGCTCGGCGACCTCAGCGCGTCGGTCGACCGGTTGCTGCTCGACGGCTCGCCGGTGGTGGTGCAACTCCCCACCAGCGCCGGCCCCGATCTCACCGAGCGGTTCGTCCTGGCCGACACCGTCGCGAGTGAGACCGTCGATACGGCCAGCATGCTGGCAGGCGACGACGGCCGCATCGCCGCATGGGTCACCGCGGTACACGCCCTGCCGTCGACCGCGGTCGACGACCGCCGGGCCGACGACATGGCCGAGGCGTTGCGTGCCCAGTTCCAGGACGTCCGCGACTGCGTGGTCGCTCCCGACCCCTACTCGTTCACGCTCACCGGCCGCAGCAGCGTCATCCCGATCACGCTCACCAACCGGTGCACCACACCGATCGCCGTCCGCCTCCAACTCGACTCGGCGAAGATCGAGTTCCCCGACGGCGACGCGACCGAAGTGTTGGCACCGGGTGCCGACACCCAGGTGCGCGTGCGCGCCGAGGCCCGCAGCAACGGCAAGTCGAGCGTCTTCCTCCGTGTGTTCACCCCGGCCCAACCCGGCCGCCAGGTGGTGCCCGAGGTGGTGCTCACCGCACGGGTGAACTCGCTGGCGGGCGTGGGCCAGTTGCTGCTCGGTGCCGGGGTGCTCGTCGTGATGGCCTGGTGGCTGCGCCATTGGCGAGCCGCACGGCGACGCTCGCAGGCCGACGAGGTGGCGCCGCGTCACCCTGCAGCCGGGGCCGGACCGGCCCAGCAGTAACCTGCTCGCATCGTGAGTGACCGACCCACTTCACCCGCAGTCCGCATCGTCACCGACTCGGCTTGCGACCTCCCCGCCGACGTGGCTGCTGCTTGGGGAATCCACATCGTTCCGCTCACCATCCGCATCGACGGCATCGATCACATCGACCGCACGCAGCTCACCACCGCCCAGTTCTGGGCCATGTGCGCCGCCTCTCCCGAACTGCCCACCACCGCTGCACCGTCGCCCGGACAGTTCGAGCAGGTGTTCCGTCAGGTCGCCGCCGAGGGTGCCGAGGGCATCGTGGTGATCTCGCTCAGCGGCGCGCTGTCAGCCACCATCCAGAGCGCCGAGCTGGCCGCCGACGAGGTGGCCGGACTGCTGCCGGTGAACGTCGTCGACAGCCGCAACTGCACGCTCGGTCAAGGGATGATCGCACTCGCCTGTGCCCGGCTCGCTGCTCGAGGAGGCACACTCACCGAGGTCACCGCGCTCGCCGAGCACCTGGTACCGCGTACCCACGTGTGGGGTGCGCTCGACACCCTCGACAACCTGAAGAAGGGCGGCCGCATCGGTGGCGCGAAGGCGTTGCTCGCCTCGGCGTTGGCCATCAAACCGATCATCGAGGTGCGCGACGGTCGGGTCGAGCAGGGTGGCAAGCAGCGCACCCGGGCCAAGGCGCTCGCCTTCCTGGTCGAGACCCTGCAGTCGTACGGGCCGATCGAGAACCTCGCCGTCCTGCACGCCGACTGCGCCGACGTCGACGCGTTCGTGGCACTGGTGCGTCAGCACCACAGCGGCGACATCGTCGTCGGCGACATCGGCCCGGTGGTGGGCAGCCACGCCGGACGCGGCACCATCGGCGTCGCGTTCCAGGTTCGTTGAACACCGCTCTCGCGGGCGTCTCGGTCGATTGCCGACCACGCCGCGGCCCACACCACTAGCGTTCACGTCCGGACATGTCCGCCACCGCCAGTCCCCCGTCGCCTCCGCCGACCGTGCTCGCCCAGCGCTACCGCCTGGATCGTCGGCTCGCGCAAGGAGGCATGGCCGAGGTGTGGGTGGCCACCGACCTGCAGTTGTCGCGCCAGGTGGCCGTGAAGTTGCTCAAGCCGACACTCGCCCACGACCCGGTGGTGGCCGAACGGTTCCGGCGCGAAGCCATCGCCGTCGCCCAACTGAACCACCCCAACATCGTCGCCGTGTACGACGCCATCGAGGAATCGGGTCGCCAGGCCGTGGTGATGCAACTCGTCAGCGGCAAGAGCCTGCGGCAGTTGCTCGACGACCAGAAGCGTCTCAGCCCCGACCTCACGATGCACATCGGGGCCTGTGTGGCCGCTGCGCTCGACGCCGCCCACCAGGCCGGCATGGTGCACCGCGACGTGAAGCCGGGCAACATCCTCATCACCCCCGACGGTCGGGTACTGCTCACCGACTTCGGCATCGCCAAGGGCCTCGAGCCGTCGGCCGACGACGACCTCACCAACGACAACATCATGATGGGTACCGCCAAGTACCTGTCGCCCGAGCAGGTGCGCGGGCGTCGCCTCGACGGTCGCGCCGACCTCTATTCGCTCGGTCTGGTGCTGTACGAGTGCCTCGCCGGCCGGGTGCCGTTCCTCGGCCAGAACGACGCCGACACAGCGCTCGCCAGGCTGCAGCGCGACCCCACCGACATCACCCGCCTGCGGCCCACCCTGCCGCGTGGCCTGCCCGAACTGATCCACCGACTGCTGGCCCGTCGGCCCGACCAGCGCTATGCCAGCGGGGCCGCGGTGCGGGCCGCGATCGCCGAGATCCAGAGCCGACCACCCGAGCCCGCACTCAGCAGCGAGTACACCCTCAGCGCTCCACGCGTGGTCGACCCCACCCCGCGCTCGGGCTCGCGCACCGGACCCGATCCGGGCTCGGGCAGTCCAGTGGGTCCCTCGGGTCGGCCGGCACAGGCGGTCGGCGGCTATCAGCCGGTGCGCACCGCCACGCGCGCTGAACGCGACCGCACCCCCACCGGCACCCATCGTGTTCGCCAGCAGCCGAACCGGCGCTACCAGCAACGCCGCAGTCCGTCGCTGCTGCTGGTCGGCGCACTGCTGCTCACCGCTGCCGTACTGGTTGCAGTGCTCATCACCCAACTCGGCGACGACGACGCGGCGGGGTTCGCGTCGCCCACCACGGTCGATCCGGCCACCGTGGTCACCACGCCCGCGCCCACCGTGCCACTGGTGGGTACCTCCATCGCCTCGGTCACCGCCTTCGACCCCGACGGCGACGGTGAGGAGAACGACGACCAGGCATCAGCTGTCGTCGACGGCGACCCGTCGACCGGCTGGAACACGGTCTGCTACTCGTCGGAGTACCTCGGCGGCAAGGGTGGCGTCGGTCTGGTGGCCACGTTCGACGCACCGGCCGCCGGCACCTTCACCGTCGACATCGCCAGTGCCCCGTGGATCGTCGAGGTGTACGCCAGCACCGCCGAGACCGCGCCGTCATCCATCGGCGACTGGGGTGAGTCGGTCGCCAGCGCCAACGCCACCAAGGCCAAGACGCTCGAGGTGCCGCTGCTCACCCCGGCCCGGCACGTACTGGTGTTGATGCGTCAGCTCGGCGCAGCCGAATCGTGCAGCGGCGACAACCCGTACCGCGGCACCATCACCGAACTCCGATTCGCGGCAACCGGATGATCGCCGACGACCACGCCCTCGTCCAGGCAGCGGCCGGCGGCGACCGGGCGGCCCTCGACACACTGCTGCGCCGCCACTACGACCGCATCTTCGCCGTCTGTCGTCGCATCACCGGCAACGATGCCGACGCGGCCGACGCCGCGCAGGACGCCCTCATCTCCATCGTGCGCAGCATCGGCCGCTTCGACGGTCGTGCCTCGTTCTCCACCTGGGCGTACCGCATCGCCACCAACGCCAGCCTCGACGAACTGCGCCGCCGACGCCGCCGACCGGCCCTCGTCGACGACCGGGCCGATGGGCACGACTCGGCCATCGTCGACCCCGACGCCGGGCCGCGGGTCGAGGCCGTGGTCGACCGGATGGCGCTCGACGCCGCCCTGGCCCAGGTACCCGAGACGTTCCGCGTCCCCCTCGTGCTGCGCGATGTGGCCGACCTCGACTACGCCGAGATCGCCGAATCGCTCGACCTGCCGCTCGGCACCGTGAAGAGCCGGATAGCCCGCGGGCGGGCCGCGCTGGCCGAACTCCTTGTCGCCGGGAACCAGACCGCCGGGAACCAGACCGACCCCACCGAACGTCCAACACCTGCACCATGAACGACGACATCCGCGACCCCGACGCCCCGAGCGACGACGTGTGGCAGCCCATTCGCGCCTCGCTGCGCGAGGTGGCGGTGCCCACCGACGCCCGCGAAGGCGCCATCGCCGCGGCCCTGGCCGAGTTCGACGCACTCCATGCGGTGCCCGCCGCGGCGGCCGCGGCGGCGGTCCCGGCCGGCGACATCGTGTCGCTCGACGCACGGCGGCAGCGTCGCTACCGCTGGCTCGCGGGCGCTGCAGCCGCCGTCGTCGTGTTGGCCGTCGGCGGCATCGTCGCCGGCAACATCGGCCGCTCGAACGACGACAGCACAAACGTGGCCATCGAGCCTGCGTCGGCCCCAGCCGCCGAATCTGCCGACGCCGGGCAGTTCGAAGCCGCCCCGAAGGCCGCTGCCGAGACCGGCGTGATGACGGCCACTGCCGA
>JBEICS010000093.1:0-7543 GCA_040383925.1 Acidimicrobiaceae bacterium
CCAACCAGGCCGGCGCCTCGGGGCTGCACCAGGTCTCGTACTCCTCGGCGTAGTCGGCCGTGGGGTCGGCACCAGCAAGGGTGAACCGCTCATGGCACACGACGGCCAGGATCTGGGCATCGGTGAGCGCGCCACCGGTGGAGGCGCCGAAGTTGGGCATGAGGCCACGGGCGCCGGCGATGTGGGCGCCACCCGGGCGATCGGGGTTGCCGTACACGCTGACCCCGGCGGTCTGGTAGTTGCCGGTGCCGAAGTAGACGTAGCGGAGCTGGTCTTCGATGTGCGGGAAGGTCTTCAGCACCTCGCCGCCTGCGAACGGATAGCCGTTGCCGGAGACACCTTCGCCAGCCGCGCCGTGACAGGTCGCGCACGCGTATTCGGTGTACACCCCAGCGCCGACGCCGATGGGGCCCTCCACCTTCTCGGGTCGTGGTGTGAGACCACGGGCGTACATGAGCACCCAGATGGGCAACAGGCTGAGGGTGGCCATCGCCCAGAACGGGATCTTCTTGCGCGACTTCGCCGCGGCGATGACGGGCGGGTCGGGCGTGGGCGGCGGGGGAGCGGCGGGCGCAGCCTTGGCGGGTGCCGCCTTCGCCGCGGCGGCGGGTGCAGCCGATGCAGCGACAGCCGGGGCCGACGAAGCGGAGGGGGCGGCGCCTTCGGCCGGTGCGGGTTCGCCGGCCGCCTTGGCCTTGGCGGCCTGGCTGCGCTTCAGGAGATGCTCGGGGATCTCGGTCACATCGGACAACGATAGACGGCCGGACGCCGCGAACGGGAATCTGTCGAACTGGCGGCTCGTATCACGCGCGTCACATCGTGCACGATCGCACAACACCGCTCCCCACCCCCTCGGGCGTGGTAGACCGACGTCCGCACCGTCAGTGACACCTGGTCGCAGCCGTCCGCGGCTGTGAACTGGTGTCACCCCCCGGTGCCGTGACTACAGTTCGTGCAGCAGTTCGTGCAGCGTTTCACGATGTCGCGCGAGGAAGGAGACGCCCACAGTGCTACTCGCATCGAATCTCTACGACACCATCACCCACCTCCCGGGGATGAACGTCGCGTTCCTGTTCTCGTTGTTCCTCACCACTGCGCTGGCCTTGGTGGCCATTCCCTACGCGAAGCGTCGCCCGGCCGGGAAGCCCACGACCTGGGGCGAAGCCATGCTGGCCGCCACCTACGTGTTCGGCGTCATGTTCATCGCCTTCGGTGTGGTGCCCCACCAGTGGATCGACCACGCCGACAAAGACCTCGGCTGGAACCGCACCAAGTTGCTCTACGGCCCCTTCGACATCTTCAAGCCGCAGTCGCAGGGTGGCTGGTTCCCCATCACGCTGCAGTACGAGATCCTGCGCGACACCGTCGTGGTGCTCATCCACGTCTACTTCTTCGCCCTCACCATCTACCTCTGGAAGGTGTGGCAGAGCCGCGGTCAGAAGAAGTCGACCGAGCTCGCCACCTCCACCTACGGCCGCCCGCTGGTGAAGAAGGCCTGACCATGGCACGCACCGACGCCAACCCACCGCTGATGCCGTTCACCGACCAGTACCAATTGGTCGAGGTCGATGCCGAGTACCTGACGAAGGCTGTGAAGCCGAAGCAGTTCATCCACATCGACCAGACCGAGTGCATCATGTGCGAGGGCTGCGTCGACATCTGCCCGTGGAAGTGCATCCACATGGTGAACCCCTCGGCCATCGCCGAGGCCACCGGCACCGAACAGCCGGGTCTCGACCCGAGCGACAACGTCGTGTTCATCATCGACGACGACATCTGCACCCGCTGCGCGCTGTGCGTCGATCGCTGTCCCACCGGGGTCATCATCCTCGGCAAGGTCGGCGCTCCCGCCAGCACCGGCAACTCACACCAGCGCACCCCCAACCACGGCTACGCCTACGGCATGCGTTTCTGACGAAGGACCACTCACCTCATGGCCAAGATCATCGACGAAACCCCCCGCCCCACAGCGAAGGACCGAGCCACCAAACTGGTCGGCGACGTGCAGGGCAGCCAGGTCTGGAACAGCATCTTCCGTCCCGGCTCCATCTTCCGCAAGGGCTACACCGACAGTCCGCGTAACCGCAGCTACGTCATCATGAACTCGGTGCTGTACCACCTGCACCCGGTGAAGGTGAAGCGCCATGCGGTGAAGGTGAGTTACACCCTGTGCCTCGGCGGGTTGAGCTTCTTCCTGTTCATCCTGCTCACCGTCACCGGCATCTTCTTGATGTTCTACTACCGACCCGAGGCCACCCAGGCGTGGAACGACATCTCCACCCTGCAGACCTCGGTCACGTTCGGCCTACTGGTCAGAAACATGCATCGATGGGGCGCCCACCTGATGGTGCTGTCGGTGTTCCTGCACATGGCTCGCGTCTTCTACCACGGCGCCTACAAGGCACCGCGCGAGTTCAACTGGGTCATCGGCGTGGTGCTGCTCATGCTCACCCTGCTGCTCAGCTTCACCGGCTACCTGCTGCCGTGGGACCAGCTGGCCATGTGGGCCGTCGCCGTGGGTACCAACATGATGGGCTACACGCCGGTGTTCGGCCCCGAGGTGCGCTACGTGCTGCTCGGTGGCAAGGAGATCGGCTCCGAGACCCTGCTGCGTTGGTACGTGCTGCACGTGCTCTTCCTGCCGTTCGTCATCGTCATCTTCATGGCGGTCCACTTCTGGCGTGTCCGCAAAGACGGCGGCATCTCGGGGCCCCTGTGATCGCCGCACCCTGTTCTTCCCGTACTCATCTGCACCCGTCTGATCGGAGCGACGCATGACTGAGATCCCCGAGCACCTTCTCAAGCGGGCCCAGGCCGCTCGCGAGAAGGCTGCAGCCGAGAGCAGTGCTGCTGCCGACACAGGTGCGGCTGCTGCAGCAGGTGGCAGCGAGGCTGCTGCCGACCCGCGCATCCCCGCCCATCTGCTCGAGCGCAGTCGCGCCGCCAAGGCCAAGGCCGAGGGGGGCGACACGGCTGCCGGTGGCGGCGTGGCGCTGCAGGAGAAGGTGGCCGGCGTGGTGGCCGCCGCCCCCGCCGCCGGTGGTGGCATCCCGGTGGGTGCCGGCCCGGGTGGCAACACCCAGCGCCTTCTCACCGTGGTGAAGAGCGGTTCCATCCAGGAGGTGAAGGCCACCCCGGTCGACAAGGTGCACACCTGGCCGCACCTGCTCGCCGCAGAATTCGTGGCCGCGCTGTTCTGCACGGCGTTCACGTTCCTGTTCTCCATCTGGGTGAACGCGCCGCTGCTGCAGTTGGCCAACCCCAACCAGACGCCGAACCCCTCGAAGGCCCCTTGGTACTTCCTCGGTCTGCAGGAACTGCTCACGATGTTCCACCCGATGATCGCAGGCGTCACCATCCCGGGCGTGGGTCTGATCATGTTGATCTTCGCCCCGTTCATCGACAAGAACCCGTCGAACAAGCCCGAGGACCGCAAGTTCGCGACGTCCATCATGACCGTGCACCTCATGTTCTGGGCCGTGCTGGTGATGATCGGCTCGTTCTTCCGGGGCCCCGGCTTCAACTTCGTCCTGCCGTGGAAAGACGGCTTGTTCTTCGAGCTGTGAGGTCGGCATGAACACCGCAACAGTCATCGCCATCGCCGTCGCAGTCGTCGTCGCCCTCGGTGCCATCTCGTTCATCACTGCGGCGCGCCGCAGCGACGTGCGTGGCGCCGGTGCGCTGAGCCGCGAGACCCGCCGTCGCGACCGCGACGCCGACATCGATCTGCCCGAGGCCACCACCGGCCGCGAGGTCGAAGCCCAGGCCAGCGCCGCCCGCTCGGGTGCGCTGGTGAAGGCCACCGACACCGCCCCCGCCGTGTGGGTGCCGCCGGATCCGGAGGCAGTCGGCGTCAGCCGCCGGCAGTTCTTCAACCGGGCGTCGGTGTCGCTGATGGGCGTCAGCCTCCTCACGTTCGCTGCTGCCTCGTTCGTGGCCTTCCTGTGGCCGGTCGCCACGGGCGGCTTCGGCGGCAAGGTGAAGGTGGGCAAGAAGGACGAGATCATCGGCACGATCCGGTCGAGCGGCGGCTTCTTCTACGCCCCCGAGGCCCGCGCCTGGATCACCGAATATCCCGCCAGTGCGTTGCCCAAGGCCAAAGATGTGTACCAGCCCCAGATCCTCTCGGGTCTCGAGGCCGGTCTCGTCGCCAGCTACCAGAAGTGCCCGCACCTGGGTTGCCGCGTGCCGCAGTGCTCGAGCAGCCAGTGGTTCGAATGTCCCTGCCACGGTTCGCAGTACAACCGGGTGGGCGAGAAGAAGGCGGGTCCCGCGCCGCGTGGCCTCGACCACTTCCAGCTCACCGTCGCCGCCAATGGCGATGTCACCATCGACACGGGCACCGTGTATCCGGGCCTGGCCATTGGCACCAACACCACTGGTCAGGAAGCAGAGGGACCGCACTGCGTATGAGCCCTGCCCGTTGTCCGATCCGATCCGAGAAGGGTGCCTGACGTGCTCACCGCGTTTGCCCGATCCACCTCCGCCATCGCCTGGGTGCTGTTCGTCGTCGTCACGATCGGCTGGATCGTCTACTACTTCGCCAACCGGCGTACCGCTCAGCCCGAGTTGGGCTCCGAGATCGAGTTGGCGGCCAACCGCAAGCCGTACTACGACGACGAGACGCTCGAAGGCAAGCGCCTCGAGCGGGTGCAGGGCCTCGGCCTGCTGTTCCTCGCCGTCATCGCCATCGGCCTGCCGCTGTACTGGGTGTTCGAGCCCGATCGTCAGGCCGGCGCTGCCGAGGCGAAGGAAGAGATCTTCATCGAGTGGGGCAGCCAGTTGTACGCCACCACCGAAAAGGGTGGCTTCAACTGCGCCGGTTGCCATGGCGCCAACGGCGGCGGAGGCGTCGCGGCGTACACCCTCACCGATCCGGCCACCGGCCAGGTGAAGGCCGTCAGCTGGACCGCTCCGGCCATCAACACGGTGCTCTACAAGTTCAGCGAGAGCGAACTGAAGTTCATCCTCGTCTACGGCCGACCGTTCTCGCCGATGTCGCCCTGGGGCATCGCCGGTGGTGGCCCGCTGAACGACCAGCAGATCGACACGCTCATCTCCAAGATCCGCAGCCTGCAGATCCCGCGTGAGGGCTGTGCCGAGGGCGAGGACGATCCGCTCACCTGCGCCAGTGGCACCTTGGCGCAGGATGAGAAGGACCGCATCGCCGAGAACGCCGAGAAGGCTGCGCAGGCCCTTGTCGCCGCCGGCAAGTACGCCACGGTCGACGCCGCGATGGGTGAGGCGCTCTACAACCTCAGCTACGCCTCGGGCGCCTACTCGTGCGCACGATGCCACACCCCGGGCTGGAGCTACGGCGAACCCGGGGTCAGCGGTCAGGGCGCGTTCGGGTGGAACCTCACCGGTGGCGCCACGGTGAAGCACTTCCCCAACGAGACCGACATGATCAACTTCATCAAGGCCGGTTCCGAGATGGGCAAGCGGTACGGCACCCAGGGCCAGGGCAGCGGTCGGATGCCCGGGTTCGGGTCCGTGCTCACCGACGAACAGATCAAGGCCGTCGTCGAATACGTTCGGAGTCTCTAAGTGCTATTGGAAATCGCCTCCCACCCTCTCGTCGGACGGTTGATCCAGTCCGGCGCCGAGCAGGTCAACTCGGGCCCCGGTGGTTGGATGCCCGAACTGCGCGGCATCCTCACCGTCATCATCGGCGTGTTCGTGCTGATGGGCAGCGTGTACCTCATCTTGGGCACCAACATCGGCTTCCGGCTCGGCTTCCTCGTGGCTTTCGCCGGCCTGGCCGGATGGTTCTTCATCATGGGTGCCATCTGGTGGACCTACGGCATCGGCCTGAAGGGGCCCGAACCGTCGTGGGAGGCGCAGCCGGGCAGAACGATCCTGCAGGACACGGCGGCGCTCACGAAGGCAGGCGCGCTCGACACCAGTATCACCCCGTCTGCCGACGCCACCCCGAAGGAGGTCTCCAACGAGGTACGCGACCAGTTGGTGGCCGAGGGGTGGCTGCAGTTGCCCGAATCGGCTTCGGCCTTCGGCCAGACCAGTTCGCAGGCCGAGGTGTACATCACCGAGGCGGGCGTGTTCACGACCGGCGGCTACAAGGTCGTGAACGTGTTCGACTACGGCGGCGAGCGCTACCCGCGCTTCGCCGACGGCGCGATCGACTTCATCGCCTTTTGGCACAAGCCGCGCTACTCGCTCGTCGAGGTGGCCCCCGTCGTTCAGCAGCGCACCGAGCCGGGCCGAGCGCCCGCCACACCGCGCATCGACACCACCCAGCCGCACCAGTACGTGTACATGATCCGCGACATGGGTGCGAAGCGAGTCCCGGCTGGCTTCATCACGGTCGGATCGCTCATCGTGTTCCTCATCACCTGCTGGCTGTTGCACCGCCGCGACAAGCGGGTGCTGCTGAACCGCGGCCAACTGGCGCTGCCGGCCAAGGCCTGAGCACATGGGCCAGTACCTTCCCGTCATCGCCCTGCTGGTGCTGGCCGTCCTGTTCGGCGCGCTGAGTTTCCTGGCCTCCGGCCTGCTCGCCCCGCGCCGTCCGTCCACCGCCAAACAGGCACCGTACGAGTGCGGCATCGTGCCGAGCCGCGAGCCACCCGAACGCTTCCCGGTCACCTTCTACGTGGTGGCGATGTTGTTCATCATGTTCGACATCGAGATCATCTTCATCTACCCCTACGCCGTCGACCGCCGCTTCCTCGGCAGTTATGCGTTCTGGGAGATGGTGGCGTTCAGCGTGGTGTTCTTCGCCGCCTTCGTCTACGTGGTGGCCCGGGGTGCGCTCGACTGGGGTCCGGTGCAGCGTTCTCGCCGACTCGACGACTCGGTGTCGGAGGCCCGCACCACCACCAGCACCATCCGCCGTGTCGGCACCGAGGGCCGAGTGGGAGAAGCAGCCTGATGGGCATCGTCCGCAACGTGCTCGACGACGGCCTCGGCGGTCTCGAGCACAACGTCATCACCGGCAAGATCGAAGACCTGGTCAACTGGTCGCGAAGTCGCAGCAGTTGGCCGGCCTCGTTCGGTCTGGCGTGTTGCGCCATCGAGATGATGGCCACGGGCGCGGCTCACTACGACATCAGTCGCTTCGGCATGGAGGTGTTCCGCGCCTCGCCGCGACAGGCCGACATCATGATCGTGGCCGGCCGTGTCAGCCAGAAGATGGCCCCGGTACTGCGCCAGGTGTACGACCAGATGATGGAGCCCAAGTGGGTCATCAGCATGGGTGTCTGCGCCAGCAGCGGTGGCATGTTCAACAACTACGCCATCGTGCAGGGAGTCGACCAGGTGGTGCCGGTCGACGTGTACGCCCCCGGTTGCCCGCCAACCCCGGAGACACTCATCCACGCGATCGAGACCCTGCACGGGCTGATCGAGACGGGCGAGATCACCCGTCGCCGGCGTGAGACCGGTGCCGGTGCCGATGTCCATGTCACCGAGATCCCGGCCGCTGCCGAGCCGATCCCGGTCGTCCTCGGAGTCCGCTGAACCATGGCCGATACTGCCGACACCGGCGCGGCGACGCCGGAACCCATCACCCTGCACGGTTGCC
>JBEICS010000094.1:0-7523 GCA_040383925.1 Acidimicrobiaceae bacterium
GCCATGATGGGCTCGAGGATGACCGGCTTGGCCATCTCGGCAGCCTTCTTGAACGCCATCTGACCGGCGATCTTGAACGCCATTTCCGACGAGTCGACGTCGTGGTACTGGCCATCGGTGAGGATGGCCTTCACATCGACCGTCGGGTAGCCGGCGAGCACGCCGGACTCGAGTGCACTCTGCATGCCCTGGTTGGCAGGCTGGATGTACTCACGCGGGATGCGGCCGCCGCTGACCTTGTCGACGAACTCGTAGCCCTTGCCCGGGTTGGGCTCGAGCGAGATCTTCACGACGGCGAACTGACCCGAACCACCGGTCTGCTTGATGTGGCGGTACTCGACGTTGTCGACGCTCTTGGTGATCGTCTCGCGGTAGGCCACCTGCGGCTTGCCGACGGTGGCGACCACGTTGAACTCGCGCATCATGCGGTCGACGAGGATCTCGAGGTGCAACTCGCCCATGCCGGAGATGACGGTCTGGCCGGTCTCTTCGTCGGTGCGCACCCGGAACGTGGGGTCTTCGTCGGACAGCGACTTGAGCGCCTTGCCCAGCTTGTCGGAGTCGTCCTTGGTCTTGGGCTCGATGGCCACGTGGATGACCGGCTCGGGGAAGATCATCCGCTCGAGGATGACCGGGTTGTTGCGATCGCACAGCGTGTCGCCCGTGGTGGTCTCCTTGAAGCCGAGACCGGCCACGATGTCGCCGGCCATGGCGATGTCGAGGTCTTCGCGCTGGTTGGCGTGCATCAGCAGGATGCGGCCGAGGCGCTCCTTGCGCTCCTTGGTCGAGTTGTAGACCTCTTCGCCCTTGTTGATCTGGCCCGAGTACACCCGGAAGTAGGTGAGCTTGCCGAACGGGTCGGCCACGATCTTGAAGGCCAGCGCAGCGAACGGCTCGGACTCGGACGCCTTGCGCACGACGACCTCGTCTTCGTGGTTGGGCCTCACGCCCTCCGCGGGCGGGATGTCGAGCGGGCTGGGCAGGAAGTCGACGACTGCGTCGAGCATCGGCTGCACACCCTTGTTCTTGAACGCCGAGCCGCACAGGATGGGCACGAAGTCGAACGCAAGGGTGCCCTTACGGATGGCGCGCTTCACCTCGTCCTCGGTGAGTTCCTCGCCACCGAGGTACTTCTCCATCAGCTCGTCATCGCTGGTGGCGATGGTCTCGAGCAGCAGTTCGCGGTACTCGTCGGCCTGGTCCTTCATGTCGGCCGGGATGTCGATCTCGTCCCACTTGGCACCGAGTTCTTCGTCGCGCCAGATGAGCGCCTTCATCTTCACCAGGTCGATGAGACCGGCGAAGGGCTTGTTGCTCTCGGGGCCACCGGCACCGACGGGGAGGTGGAGGATGGCGGGCACAGCCTGCAGACGGCTCTTCACCATCTCGACGGTGCGGTAGAAGTCGGCGCCGATGCGGTCCATCTTGTTGACGAAGCACATGCGGGGCACGCGGTACTTGTTGGCCTGGCGCCACACCGTTTCGGTCTGCGGCTCGACACCGGCCACCGAGTCGAACACCGTGACTGCACCGTCGAGCACACGCAGCGAGCGCTCGACCTCGATGGTGAAGTCGACGTGGCCGGGCGTGTCGATGATGTTGATGCGGTGGTTGTTCCAGATGCAGGTGGTGGCAGCCGAGGTGATGGTGATGCCACGCTCCTGCTCCTGGGCCATGTGGTCCATGGTGGCTGCGCCGTCGTGCACCTCACCGATCTTGTAGCTCTTCCCGGTGTAGTAGAGGATGCGCTCGGTGGTGGTGGTCTTGCCGGCATCGATGTGGGCCATGATGCCGATGTTGCGGGTGCGCTCGAGGGGGAATTCGCGCTTGGCCATCTCGGGTTCTCGTTCCTCTGCTTCGTCGGTGCGACTGCGTGTGCTCTGGGCTGCGTGCGGCTGCGCCGTGGGCGTGCCGGCACCTGCAGGCGCGCCGCAAGACGGCCGCAGGCACAAGGAACGATGCTACCGCCCGGTGCCGCCGCGTCGCACCCTGGGGCGCAGGGTGGCCCACACGACGGCGGCGATGGTGGCCATGGCAACCACGAACACACCGACGACGAACCCCTGCTCGACCGGGTCGGTGGGAAGTGCCACACCCGATGAGCCGTCGCTGGCGATGCTGAGATCGGTGGGTGCCGTGGCCAGGCCCACACCCAACAGCACCACCACGGCCGACATGCGCACGGCGAGCCGACGCGGTCCCAGCGCTGGCCGGACCGTCGGCCGTGTGGGCGCCGGTCCGCCGGGCGCAGCGGCCGCTCCCGCCGTGGGCGACGCCTGGGTGGCGTACACCACCTCGCAGAACTCGTAGATCGCATCCGACGACACGAAGTCCATGCCGGTGAACTCCAGACCGCAGAGGTAGCCCTGCGGGGTGTGCCGGGCGCTGCGCACCACTGCGGTGCCGGCAGCCCGGGCACGGCGGCCCGAGAGGGTGGCGACGTCGAACACGAACGTCACCTCGTCGCCGCTCAGCACCGGTTCAGCGAACCCTGCACCGTCGACCAGCACACCAGCACCGTACGGCGTGAGATCGACGAACACGGCCGGGAAGTCGTCGACCCGACCGGGTTCGGCCAACGGGACACGCGTCGATCGCCGCAACTGCGACGACCCCGTGAGACAGCGCAGGACGTCGAGCATCAGCACGATCGACCAGATGGTGGCGGTCAGCAGCAAGGCTCGTTCCTGCGCCGACATCGTCGGCAGCCACCCGGTGAACCGGTCGGAAACGGCCACGAGCGGCACGATGAGCGCCAACGCGAGCAGCGACGCAGTGAGCGCGCGATTGGCCGACAGTGCCGCTCGACCACCGAGGCGCGGCGATGCAGCGTCGACGCCGATGAGGCCCTTCCCCGGACCGAACAGCCCACTCAACGCGGCCCCCATGGTGCTGAAACTCCAGCGGGCTGCGTCGCCGAACGCCAACGACCCGTTGCTCACGCTGCGCCACGCCAGCATGCGCAGCACCAGATACGGCAGCCACACCGTGGCGAGGCCGAGCAGTGATGCCGTCAGCGGCAGACGGGCCACCAGCAGCGAGGCGATGAGTACCGCCAAGAACGCGGCACGCCGGATGCCGGCGAGCGGCCGCGCCGTGGTGCTGAACAACGCGAAGCGGTCGCGCCAGGACAGGCCCTTGGCGAGGATCGGCCCATCCTTGGAGCGCAGCCACTCGAGAGCACCGGCCGTCTCGCGTCGACGGATCGACCGCACGGCGACGGCGCTGTTCACGGCCCGCTCCCACACGACGACCGGGGCTGCCGGCGCCACCACCTGCAGCCCGGCGAGCCGCAGTCGGCCCGACAGGCGCATCTCGACGCCTCGCCGCGAGCCTGACGGCACCCCTACGTGACCCACCGCCCAGCGCCGTAGGAGCGTTCCCGAGCCCTGGATCGTTGCAGCCGGCCCGGTCGACGGCACGAGCAGCTCGCGCTCGAAGCGACGCTCGTGACGCCCGGCGAGGTCGTGTTCGGCCGAGTCGGTCGACCGACTGTCGAGTCGGCCCACCACAGCGGCCACATAGCCGTCGTCGGCGTAGCGCACCAGCACCCCGAGGAAGTCGGGGGTCGGCACATCGCCGGCGTCGAGCACCGCGATGAACGGGGCGGTGCCGATGGACAGCGAAGCCTGCAGACCCGCCGCGTCGGTGTCGCGCGCTACCTGCACCACGCTCACCCCGTAATCGTCGGCCATGCGGACGATCTCGGGTCGGGGTGCGAACAGGGCGATGGTCGTCGACACCACGCCGTGGGCATGGCGCACACCGGCCAGGGTTGCCAGCAGATGAGGCGTGGGTTGGCCGTCGACCCGGATGATCACATCGGCCAGGTCACCGCGTCGCGGAGGCTCGGTCGTTGCATCGGCAGGCCGACGGCGAACCACCGCCAGCACCACAGTGAGGGCCAGCCACCCGAGCACTTCCACCATGAGTGCCGGCAGCGAGAGCCACAGCGGCACACCGCCGAGCGTGGCAGCGGCGCGCCAGACCAGGTACGCGAGACCGGCCGTGATGGCCGCTGCGCTCCACTGATCTCGTCGGTTCTGCATGCCGGTGCCTTCGGGTGGAGGCTGCCGGGGCAGCCCGATCGTGGGCGTCGAGATTGACGCTCCTGTTCTCTATCGTCAAGAACGACCCGTCGCGTGAGTGGTATTTCCCGGCCGGCACGCTCGGCCCGGTACCGTCGGCCCATCACATCCACCGCTCGCTCCGCTTCTGCACCGCTCACGATGCGCGTTCGCATCACACGCTTGGTGGTGTCGTGGGTCCTCGTCGGCATCGGCGTGCCGCTGCTGCTGCGGGCCGAACTGGGTGTGTCGCCGTTCGACGTGCTCAACACCGGGGTCGGCAACGTCACCGGCTGGAGTCTCGGAACCGCCTTCATCGTCGACTCGATCGTGCTGTTCGCCGCCGGTCGACTCCTGGGCGGGCGGCTCGGGCCGGCGTGCGTGCCGGGCACGGTGGTGATCGGTCTGATGGTGAACGCCGTGCTCGGGGCGATCCCCGAAGAGCACGCCCTGGTCTCGCGGGTGGCGATGCTGGCAGCGGGACTGGTCATCATCGCGGTCGCCATCTCGCTGGTGGTCACCACCGAACTCGGCCCCGGGCCCACCGAGGTGCTGATGCTCGGCCTGGTGCATCGCGGCATGGGCATCGTCCCCGCCCGGTGGCTGAGCGACGGCCTGCCGGTGGTGGTGGGTGCCGTCCTGGGCGGCTCGATCGGTGTGGGCACCGTGGCGTTCGTACTCACGATGGGGCCGATGGTGAAACTCGGGCTGCGACTGCTCGGCTACCAGCCCTCGACGCGCACCACCCTCGACCTCCCCATCGTCGGTCCCTGACCGGACCGTCGGACGCTCAGTTGTCGTCGGCGGCCAGGGTGAGCACGGCGCGGGCGTGCATGTCGGCCTCCTCGGCCGACAGCGTTGGGCCCAGCTCCACGATGAATGCCACCCCCGGGTCGAGCTCGCGGCGGGCCCAGGTGGCGGCCACACCGGTGTAGGTGCCTCCGGTGATGTCGACGAGCGGCAGTCCGGTGAGTTCTGCGTACCGGGCGCGAACTGCCCCGTTGCGGCCAGTCCCTGGACTGATGCGGTACAGGTCCTGGTGGTACCAGATCACCAGGTCGGGCCGGAGCTCGGTGATGAACGCCACCATCGCCTGGGTCTCGGGTTCGCTGGCGGGCCCGGTGCCGGCGTACTGCCCGTCGCCTGGCTGCCCGATTGGGCCCCAGTCGTACGGGAAGTTGCGGTTGAGGTCGACCTCGTTGGCGTTGTGCCGATCATTGGTTGCCAGACCGTCGGGGTTCATCGCCCGCACCGTCCACAGATCGACACCGGCCGGCACCTCGAGCTGAACCAGTCGGTCGACGATGTCCGCACCTGCCGGTTCGTCGCCGTGGATCACACCGATCACCAACACGACCCGGCCACCCGGTGTGCCCCGGCGCACCGCGTCGATGGGCAGCCCGCCCGCCGAGGTACCGAGGGTGCGCTGTTCCAGCACGGCGGGCACTGTCGTCGGGGGCACTGTCGTCGGGGGCGCCGTCGTCGGCGTCAGGGTCGTCGTCGGTGTCAGGGTTGTCGTGGACTCAGTCGTCGTGGTGGGTTCGGCCATCGTCGACACGGCTGCACCCGAAGGCGGCACCGGAGCCGACTCGACGCGCTCACTCGACGCACACCCTGCCAGCGACAGCACCGCACCGGCGACGACGAGGACGAGGGCCGACCGATTCATCGCCGGCCACGGTACCGGTGCCGCGGTCAGGCGGCGTAGTAGTAGCAGCCGTACTGCTCGGGTGTGCCCCAACGCACGGCGCCGCGCACGGCCAGGGTGGCCCGGTCGCTGAGCTGCACCTGGTCGAACCCGATCGTCGCCAGTTCGCTGCCGATGACGACGGCCCGCTGCAGCGGGTTCCAGCACGGTCCCGCACCGTTGGCCAACGTGTGCTGGATGACGCCGCGTGCCGACAGCGTTGTGCCGCGCAGTTCGGCCACGATCACACCACCGGCCGGGCTGGTGATGTCGGAGCCGAGGCATCGAGCATCGGCTGGGCAGGCGCCCCACATCGGGCTGCTCGGGATGACGATGGTGCCAACGGATTCACCCGTGGTCGGGTCGGTCTCGGGCCAGTAGAGGAAGGCGTGGTGGTCCCACTCGGCCTCGCTCGAGCCGCCGAGCAGCAGCGTCGACACCTGCACCGGGTTCGCCGGGTCGCGCACGTCGAACAGGCTCAACTGCGTACCCAACGTGCGACCTTCCTCGGTGGCGCTCTGCCCCACGCCCAGCAGCAGGCCGTCGCCGACCGGGTGGAGGTAGGCCGAGTAGCCGGGAATCTTCAGTTCACCGACGAGACGCGGCGCAGCGGGGTCGGCGAGGTCGACCACGTACAGCGGGTCGACCTGCCTGAACGTCACGACGTAGGCCTGCGAACCGAGGAACCGAACGGCGTAGATCTGCTCGCCCTTGCCCAGGCCGCCCACCGACCCGATCTCCACCAACCGGTCGCCGTCGGGGCGCAGCACCTTCACGAACGATTCGCTCGCGCCATTGCCGGACCAGTCGTTCACCGTGGTGGCCACCCGCAGGTCGCCGCCGAGTTCGCTCATCGCGAACTGGTTCAACAGTTGGCCGGCCACCTCGCCCGTCGCTACGTACTGCACGCTGCCGTCGGCGCCGAGTGTGAACTTGTGGATGTAGGTGGGGGGCGGTGACGACGGTGCCGATGCACCGGACACCACCGGGTACCAGATGTCCCACGGCACCGTGGCCAGGTAGAGGTTCGAGGCGCTCTGGTACACCGTGCCGCCCTGCGACACCACACCTGCGCTGGCCCGCACCGGCGTGTCACTCGTGCCGGCCAGGTCGATCGATGCCACCCAGGTGATGCCCAATCCGGAGAACTCGCTGGGTGCCGCCACGGCGCTGCAGTCGAGCGCTGTGCTCACCTCGCTGTAACTGCCGTCTGCACCCTCCCGGAACGTGCGCGGCATCCACTCGTCGATCGGGGTCTGTTCGACGATGCGTCGGTTCTCGGCGAGGGCGCGCTCGGTGGTGTAGCCGAACATGCCCGGGTTCACGAAGGGCAGCCGGCTGGCCAGCTGCGATGTGAGCACCAGGCGAGCGGTGCCGCCCGAGGCACGTGCGGCGACGAGCGAGCCCTCGAGGTGCTGACGTTCGAGAAGCACGGGTGCGGCGGGGTCGGCGACGTCGAACAACGACACCACGATCTCCTGGCCCGAGTTCCATGGTTGGGTGGCCACCATCAGGCGCGTCCCGTCGAGGATGAGTTGGTGACTCCCCTGCTGCACAGTGAGCGTGGCTGCCACATTGGACGCGGCCACATCGACGATGCGCACCCCGTCCTGCCCGGCGATGAACAGGTGGGTGCCGTTGGTCTCGACGACGTCGCCCTCGTCGACACCCACCTCCTGGGTGTTGGTCTCCGAATAGGTCGGCCCCGTGGCCGCCGGTGCGTATTCCATCCCGCCGGTGCTGTCGCTCGCCGCGGCCGTGGTCTCAGC
>JBEICS010000095.1:0-7383 GCA_040383925.1 Acidimicrobiaceae bacterium
CCGTCGACTCGTTGGTGCACATTCATCGTCACCCGGGTGGGCTGCGATCCGTACCACTCCATGATGTCGATCTCGGGCACGCTCTCTTTGTTGGCGGAGAGCATCCAGATGGCGGGCCACAGCCCGGCACCCACCGGCATGCGCACCCGCGCCTCGACGAAGCCGTAGGTGAAGGCGAACGACGACGCCTGATCGCCGCGAGAGGCGCGCGGCCCGGTGGTGACCATCCCCGAGCGGTACGGCAGGGTGCCTCCGTCGGTGGTGCGCTGCTCGATCGCCTCGGCGGTGAGCACGAGGGTTCCCTCGCTCAGCGACACCGCCTCGGGCCGGTACCACTCCAACTCGTTGTTCGTCTCGATGGTGCAGCCACCATCGGTCTGCCACCAGTGACAGGTGCGCCACATGTCGCCCAGGTCGGCGCGATCGAACTCGTCGGCGAACACCATCATCCATTCCTCGCCGGTCGCCACGCGCAGTTGCGGCCCGGGCACCGCCGGAGTGCAGGCGGCGAGAGCGACGACCGCCAGCACGGCGCCCGCGAACACTCCGATGCCGGTCCGGCGGGGTGATGTCATTCCGACACCTGCAGCACTCTGCCCGCACGACGGATCCAGCGATACCCGACCTGCCGCGCTGGGTGCCGCCGCGCCGGGCGATCGGGCACTGTCATCAGCCGGGTCCACAGGTCGTCGGTGCTGGTGGTGTCGCGCACCACCAGCCGCGACAGACCGAAGCGGTCCTCGCCGACGTGGCTCCACGTGTCGCGCACCGCGCACGCAGAGTCGAATCCAGCCTCGGCCACGAGCTCGCTGACCTGCCGGGTATGGAACCCGTGCGGATAGGCGAACGACCGCACCGGAGCACCGAGTTGCTGTTCGAGCTGTTGTCGCGACTCGGTGATCTCGCGGCGGGCCCGTTCGGCGCCGACGAGGTCGAGTTGGGGGTGGGTGACGGTGTGCGCCCCGCTCTCGATGCCCACCGACGCGAGCGCTTTCACATCGGCCCACGACATCATCGGCTGATCGCGCTCGGCGTCGATGGGCAACCACGAACTGGTGCCGCCGATGCAGCCGGTGACCAGGTAGATGGTGGCCGGCAGCCCGCGCTCGGCGAGCAACGGCACGGCGTACTCGCTGAAGTCGGCGCGGCCGTCGTCGAAGGTGATGGCCAGAGGACGGTCGGGCAGTTCGCCGCGCGCCGCGGCGTCGACCAGGTCGCTCATCGTCAGACACGTGAACCCGAGGTCGCCGATCATGTCGAGGTGCTCGGCGAACAGCGCGGGGTCGACGCACCACGTCCGGTACGCGGGGCTCGCCTGCACATCGACCGAGTGGTACAGCAGGATGGGGATCGGGTCCATCGCGGCACTGGCCTCAGGCCGCTCGGCGCGTGGCCAGCTGCCGCTGGGCGCGCACCGACTCGGCGTAGGCGAAGGGTCCGTGCCGCAGACCGCGCCACTCGGCGCGACGCAGCTCGGGCGGGAAGGCGTCGGAGCGACCCTCGTTCTTCTGCGAGTCGGGCGACAACAGCATCTTCAACCCGGCCGGCAGTCGGCGCAGCACGGCCGGGGCCGTGTCGCGGTGGGTCATGAACTTGGTGAACACTGCAGCGAGGCCGCAGCCGTAGTCCTGCAACTGGCGCAGCAACGCCTCGTCGGTGGTGTGCGAGGGGTGCCACAGCACGGCAGCGGGCTGGCGCACCAGCAGGTGTCCGGCCTGCAGCAGACGCACGGAGATGTCGATGTCTTCGCCACCGCGAGCGGGGGTGCCGGCGCCCAGCGCCGGGTCGAAGCCACCGAGCGCCCGCAGTGCCTCGGCACGGAACGACATGTTCGCACCCGTGCCCAGCAGGCGGGGGTGGAACGGGAACACCGGCGAGGGCAGCGGGTCGAGCGACAGGTGGTACTCGGCCTCGTGGAAGTCGAGCAGGTAGCCACCGAACTCCTGGAACAGCAGTTCCGACCGTGAGCCGAGCGAGGTGGGCAGCACGCTGCCGCTCACGCACACGGCGCCGGGCACCCCGGCGAACGTGGCACCGATGGCGGTGAGCCACGCCGGGTCGGGTTCCACGTCGTCGTCGGTGAACGCGACGAACTTCCCCTCGGCAGCAGCGAGGCCGCAGTTGCGGGCCCGGGCCAGACCGGGCACCGGCTCAACCACGTACCGCACGGCGTCGCCGTAGTCGCTCACCACCTGCGCCGTGGCGTCGTCGCTCGGCGCGTTGTCGACCACAATCAACTCGTGTTCGGGCCCGTCGAGGGTGAGCATGTGCTCCAGCGCGTTGCGCAGCTTGTCGGCCCGGTTCCGGGTGCAGATCACCACCGACACCGGCCCTGCCGGCGTGGTCTCACGCAGCCGATTGGTGGGCACCTCACCGAGCAACTGCGTCTCGAGCGTGGGGGTGAGTTCTCCGTGCTCGAGCGGCAGCACGTCGACACCCACCGGCCAGCCTTCGTTGCGCAGCAGCACCATCGCCCGCTCCATCGTCGAGCGCTCAGCCGTCGGGGTGCGCCACGTGACGCCACCGAGGTCGAGGTCGACGCTCGCCACCGCCAGCGGGCCGGCCGCCGAGGTGATCTTGGTGTTGATGTTCACGTGTTGCACAGGGTGCCTCCGGGGAGCAGGTAGGGGAATGAGGGGAACAGGGTCTGCCGGGTCAGGGCAGCACTCGGAACAGCCAGCTGTCGTCGACATGGGTGATGGCGACGAAGCGAGGGTTCGTGGCCAGCAGCGCCAGGGCGTCGTCGACACCGGCGAAGGGCCAGCCCCCTTCGGCACGCAGTTCCTCGAACATGCCCGGGGTGACGGTGAGATAGGTGTTGCCAGGCGTGAGCGACGAGAGGTTGTCGGCCACCCGGTCGAGTTGCTCGCTGAACGGCACGCCCGACGTGCGGTCGAGCATCTCGACCACCGATGGCGACCACTCGTCGTCGAAATCGACGGTGGGGTAGGTCGCGGTCTGGTTCAGCGGGCCGATCGACACGAAGTGGGTGCCCACGTACTCCCGGTCGGGCAACGAGCCGAGGATGCGCTCGATCGCAACCTCCGACGAATCGACGTTGTTCTGTCGCTCGCGTCCGTAGTGGGCGACGAGGAAACCCGCCGTGAGTGCCAGCACCACCACTGCCGCCAACGGCCGCTGCACCCGCGAGGGACGAGCCGACAGCCCGGCTGCGATCAGCGCCGCGACGCCTGGCAACGAGTACAGGTACACGCGGTAGATGGCCTCACCGCCATAGGCGTTCACCAGCACCACCACGAAGGGTGTCACGGCGATGAGCAGTGCCATGCCCGTCCGGGCACCCGACCGGGTGGCCCGCACGAACCCGGCGACGGCCAGCATCCACACCGCCACCACGAAGACCCGGGTGAGCGTGCCCACCAGTTCGAAGGTGGGCGGCGGCACGGCCCCGATGCGGTTACCGGCGACGTTGTCGGCCACGGCGCCACCGAAGCCGAGGTCGTACCCCTGGCTCTCGAAGTACGGGATGCACCGGACGGCCCAGGCCACGGCGACGACCGCACCGAGCGTCAACAGACGCCAGTCGCGGATCCAGCCGATCGCCACCGCCGCACCGATGGGCAGCAGCACCGCAGCAGGGGTGAGGGCATGTGTCATCAGCAGACCGCCGAACACCAGCACCACGCACCACCGCCGGGCCATCATCACCGGCCGGTACACCACCTGCCCGTCGAGCGTGGCCTCCGGGCCGAGCCGGCGCACCACGGCGGCGAGCGGCCGGGGCCGTAGCAACAGACGCTGTCGACCCGCCACAGGCCGCACGAACCAGCTGCACACCAGCGCCAACACGGTGATGCCGAGGAACGTGGCGACCGACTGCGGCGAGAAGTAGTTCTGGCCCACCCAGTCGGCGACGAGGAACACCACGGTGGCGAGGTGCGCCACACGGATGTCGCCGCTGATGCGACGAACCAGGTTCCACACCGCCACCAGCACGAAGGCGGTCACACCCAGTTGCCACCAGGCCGCGTACGACTCGGGGTCGACGCCGGTGGCGCCACGCACCAGAGCGCCCACACCGAACATGCCCGAGAACGTGTTGTAGATGTCGACGTCGGTGTGCAGTCGGCCGGTGGTGTCGAGCAGGCGGATCACGCCGAGGTGCTTGTACGACCACGGATACCGGATGGTCGATACCACCAGCGGCAACGTGGCGTACAGCACGACCGTGACCAGGCCGATGGCGGCGGCGACGCGCAGGGTCTCGGCCGCCTTCGAGGTGGCGGCACGCACGGCCAGCACCACGCCCACCGCCAGCACGATCAGCCACGGCACCGGCACCCGGGCGATGAGGCCCCAATCGCCGATGGCCTCGGTGTCGATGCGGCCGAGCGTGGCCGCCCACACGGCGAAGGCGATGGCCAACACCGCCAGGTGCGCCGGGCCGAGCTGCCACCACCAGGTACGCAGCGCGGTGAGCGGCCCGAGGGGCACGGCGCCTGGCCCGCGGGCCCGCCGCGAACGGGCGTCGACCACCGCATGGACGAGCGCGAGCACGCCGAGCACGGTCGCGGCCACCTCACGGGGGTGCCACCACGCAACGCTCAGCAGTACGTGAGCGATGATCGTCCACGTGGCCACGCTGGTGGCCACCACCACCACGAAGGCTTCGGCTCGATCGGTGGCAGCAACCAGGCGCACCAGCAACACTCCGGGGAAGGCAAGGATCGCCACCGCCACCAGTGCCGCCACGACAGGGCCCTGCCAGCCGAACGCGAGGCACGCCGCCGCGGCGACCCCGACGACTGTGACGGGGTGCGGACCATTGCCAGGGGCGACGGGTGCCAGCACCTCCGTGTGCCGACTGCCGGCCCGGGCGGTGGCGCTGGTCGGCGACAGCAGCATGCCGAGCCACGTCTCGGAGATGTCGATCATCCGGCCACCCCGATCGCCCGCTCGCGTTCGTCGTCGGCTCCTCGCCGATCGCGCTTCAACCGCACCCGCTCCCGGGCGTAGCCCGCCGAAGCGCACATCAACCCCGCAGCCAGCACACTGGCTCGACCTGCACGCGACGGGTGCAGTGGCGCCGTCGCCATGTCGCGAGCGAAGGCCTTGGCGATGAGGGTGCCGTAGGCCCGCTCCTCGCCGGTGGCGGCCTCGGCCCCCACGCGTGCGGTGAGCCGGGCCTTCGAACGGCCCTCGGCCAGGCAGCGCCGCAGCACATAACCCGGCGTGCACCGACCCGGCGTCACCCGGTGGTGCACGGTCGAGCGCGGTGCGTACATCACCGTCAGCCCCTCGCCCGCAGCGCGGAGGCGGATGCACACGTCGGTCTCCTCACAGCCGGCACCGTCGGCACCCACCCGGCCGAGTTCGGTGGCGAACCCACCCACTGCGGTGAGGGCATCGCGACGGAAGGCTGCGCTCGCTCCGAACACGTTGCGGATCGGGCCGCCATCTGCCGGCATGGAGGGAATCGAGCAACCGACGGTCCAGTCGAGATGCACGGGGAACCACCACGGCCGATCAGCCGGCCAGGCGGGGTCGATGCGACCACCGACAGCAACCACATGGTCGTCGGCGAACGGGGCGACGAGCTCCGCGAGCCACTCGCGCTCGGGCACGGCGTCGTCGTCGATGAACACCACCACGTCGCCGGTCGCCTGTTCGACACCGGTGTTGCGTGCGCCCGACAGGCCCTGCGGGTGCTGGTTGGCCAGCACCGTCAGCCACGGATCGCGGGCCAGGTGGTCGTGCAGCATGTCGTTGTGGTCGACCACCACGATCACCTCGGCCGGGCGCATCGACTGGTCGCGCAAGCCGTCGAGGCAGGCGGTCAGGTCGCCGAGGCGCTCGTTCGAGTACGTGCACACCACCACGCTCGCGGTGAGCGGCGATGGCGTCGTCGGCGCCGCCTCGTGTGCCGGTGCCGCCTCGTGTGACGGAGCGGGAGGGGACAGCGGGGCCGATGGAAAGAGTGGGGCCGTCACGCGACGCCCTCGAGCGCCACGAAGCGGGCCTGGCCGTTCACGTACTCGTCGCAGTGCTCGCGCACCAGCAGCGCCGCGATGCGCAACCCGTCGCGCAGTGCGTGCAGGTTGGTGGCACCGACGTTGCGCTTGCCCTCGAAGCTGGGCACCTCTTCGATCACCAGGCCGGCGCGTGCGGCCCGCACGTGCATCAGCGTCTCGATCTCGAACCCGCAGCAGTCGAGGTCGAGCACGTTGCGGTGCCGGGTCCAGATGGCGTTGAAGCCATAGGCGATGTCGGTGAAGTGCGTCGCGTACCGCTTGTTCACGATGGTGCGGATGCCCCAGTTGCCGAGACGACGGATACCGGTGATGTCGATGCTGCCGCCGCGCTCGAGGAACCGCGAGCCCTTCGCCATGTCGGCGCCGCTCATCAGCGCCAGCACGAAGCGCTCCACCTCGGCAGCCACGTTCGAACCGTCGGCATCGATGAACACGCTGATGTCGCCGGTGGCGGCGTTCAGGCCGGCGCGCATGGCGTCGCCCTTGCCCTTGCCGGGCTGGCCCACCACCCGCACGCTCGGCAACGCAGCCTTGGCCACCTCCACGGTGCCGTCGACCGAGTTGCCGTCGACGAGGATCACCTCGTACACAGGCGGCAGTTCCTCGAGCAGTCGGGCGAGGTTCGCGGCCTCGTTACGGGCCGGCACGATCACGCTCACCGTCACCAGATGCTCGACGCCGTTCAGCACGTAGCGCCATGGTTCGCCGTGGCGGGCCGGCCGAGTGGGCCGCGGCTGCGACGGCCGTTCGGCACGTTCGGCCAGCGACGTGTGCGCCAGCCGCAGCCCCGGCGTGGTCGACGACGGTGCAGCCACCGCTACCTCGTCGTACGTGTCCATCAGTGCCCGTGATTCCATGGTGACTCCTCCGTCCCATCCACTGTCAGGGGTCAGGTCCGCTGTCAGGAGCACCACTCAACCCGCGCGAAGAGGCCCCCTTCTAGGGGACATGGCCTGACCTGTGGGTGCCGTTCACCGGGCAGCAGGGGGCCGCGCGGCTGCCGTTCGGCCCCCCTGACGGGGCCCGTGCTGCGGTACGGATGTGCCGCCGTGTACCGGCGCTCCGCGCCCGCCGCTCAGGCGGTGACGGTGTCGACGCCGCGCAGCGTGCGGTGCTGCTGCTCGTCGCAGAACCACTGGTACGTGGTGGCGATGCCCTCGTCGAGCCCGATGCGCGGGCTCCAACCGGTGGCTGCGAGGCGGCTCACGTCGAGCACCTTGCGCGGCATGCCATCGGGCTTGCTGGTGTCGAAGTGCAGCTGGGCGGCCGGGTACACGAGGTCGCGGATCTTCTCGGCCAGCTCGCGGATCGACAGGTCGATGCCCGTACCCACGTTGATGTGCGAGGCGTCGCTGTAGTGCTGCATCAGGTAGAGGCACGCGTCGGCCAG
>JBEICS010000096.1:0-7355 GCA_040383925.1 Acidimicrobiaceae bacterium
GTGGTCCACTCGAACGGATCGGGCGCGAGGTGCAGCGCCTCGCAGCCGAGGGCGCGGGTGACGAAGTGCTTGCTCACCCACAGCTTCTCGCCGCCGAGGGCCGCCGAGAGTTCGGCGAAGCCCTCGCGGGCCCGGGCGAGGAGTTCGTCGACGAAGGCGGGCGAGAACACCAGCGGCTCGGCGTCGCGGCGCATCTGCTCGACCAGTCGCTGCTGGGTGGGGGTGAGGGCACGTTGGCTCTCCATCGCCGCAACCCTGCCACACCCCGCTGGCACGATGCAGCCATGAAGTCCCCGTCGTCGCCAGGCACCACCGTCGAGTTCTCCCACGCCGCACGCATGCTGGCGCGCGAGGCCCGCCGGCGTCGGCTGGTGGCCCCCAGCTTCCGCTGCCCGCCGCGGGTGGTGGGCGTGCAGCGCACGGTGCGGCGTCACGCCGGCGGTGTGGTGGTGGCGGTGCAGTTGCGCGACCGGCCGTGGGTGGCGGTGGTGGCCGACATGATCGAAGGGGTCATCGTCGCCAACCGGCTCACCCCGCCCGACTCCGATCGATTGCGCACCGACCTGTGGGAGGCCATCGGCCTCGAATGGCCAGACACCATGAGTGCCCCCAGCACGAAGGTGGCCTGAACCCTCGGCCCGAGCGTGCTCAGGTAGGCACGTAGATGAGCACGAGCAGGGTGCGGTCCGGATTCACCAGACCGGCCAACGGACTCAACTCGGGTGCAGCCAGATCGTCGGGACCGAGGGCGAGGATGGCGAACGTCTCACCGTCCAGGCTGTAGATCGCCTGGGTGAAGCCCGCAGGTGTCTGTCGCTGGATCAGGGTGAACCCGGCGGTCGTGAGGGTGTCGTCGTAGGCGCCGAGCGCGGAGTCGACGTCGAGTTCGGTGTCGCGCACTTCGCCGAAGGCGATCGAGGGGCCGAGGCCCAGTGCACCGAGCAATGCCGGCGAGTCGATCGGGTCGCTCACTCCCTCGGGCGTCACGATCGTGTCCCACCACTCGGGTCGTTCCACCTCGGGGTCGGGGTCGCACTGGGTGCCTGCGTCGGGAAGCTCGAGCGAGGCGAGCACCGCCCCCTCCACTTCGTTCACGCACTGCGCCGCTAGCACGAAGCCGTGTCCCTCGCCGGTGTAGGTGACCAGGCGAGCGTTCGGTCCCATCGCTGCGGTCAACTCCTCCGCCCAGCGGATGGGGGTGGCCGGATCGTTGGTGCCGCCCACCACCACCACCGGTGCGTCGCCCGTGAAGGCCACCTCGATGGGCTCGACGTTCGGCATGAGTGTGTCGCACGTTCCGGTGCCGTCGCCGGTGATGTCGTCAACTGTCAGCAGGCCGCCAAAGCGTGGTGCCAACTCCTGCAGCCGGGCCAGCAGGGCTTCGGGGTCCTCCGGTGGCGTGTTCTCGAATCCGCTGGCACAGTCGATGATCGACTGCGACTGCTGCCGGGTGGAGTAGGTGCCGTCGGGGGCTCGCCCGATGTAGCCGTCGGCCAGGGTGAAGAGAGCCGTTGCGTCGCCGGCCTGCACGGTGCTGAACGCCAGCGCGAGCTGTGGCCATGTGGCACGGCTGTAGAGCGCAGCGATGGTGGCAGTGCCCATCACCGCCTGGTTCGCCTGTCGGCCGTCGGTGTGGGTGACGGGCGACTCGTCGAGTTGGACGAGCAGCTCATCCCACGCTGCACCCACGTCGGCGGAACTGAACGAGCACTCGTCGGGCGTGGTCTCGCACCATGTCGCCCAATCATCAAAGGCCTCTTCGAAGCCCACCAACTGGGTGCTGTACTGCTGTTCCACCGTGTCGCCCTCCGGTGCATATGCAGAGTCGAGCACCATCGCGCGAACCCGGTCGGGGAACAACGTGGCGTACACACCGCCGAGGTAGGTGCCGTACGAGATGCCCAGGAAGCTGATCTGTTCGTCGCCCATGGCGGCACGGATGGAATCCATGTCGCGGGCGGTGTTGTCGGTGGAGTAGAGGCGCAGGGTGTCGCCGAACTTGGTGGTGCACCCCGTCTCGAACGCCGTATTCGATGCGTCGAGTGCCGCCTGCTCCTCGGGGGTTTCGGGGGTGGGGTCGAGATAGGCGTTGGCATCGAGTTCGGCGTCGGTGAGGCAGCGCAGGCCGCCGGAACGGTCGACACCTCGCGGGTCGAAGCCGACGATGTCGAACCCTTCGAGGCCGAGGGTGAGCTGGATCGTGCTGCCTGCGTTGGCGACGAAGTCGAACCCTGAACCACCCGGTCCGCCGGGGTTGGTGAGCACGGCACCGACGCGCGTGCCACTGGCGGGCACCCGGATGAGGGCGAGGTCGACCGTGTCGCCCTCGGGGTCGGCGTAGTCGAGCGGGACCGTGAGTGTGGTGCATTCGAGCGACGGGTCGAGCGCGCTCGGGTCGTCGCAGGCCTCCCACGCCAGGCTCGACTCCAGTTCGGTGGGGGCGCTGGTAGCGGTGGCCTCAGCCGTGGTGGCCGGCGCGTCAGTAGACGACGCAGTGCTGGTGGCAGCCGAACTACCCGTGTTCGGGTCGCCGTCGGACGACGAACACGACGCGACCAGTGTCGTCGCTGCGACGAGCGCCGCAACCCTCCTCACCAGCGCCGACGAACCGATCGAGGATGCTCCCGCATTGAACATGACAGGAGGTTACCGACGGAGGTAATTGATCACATCCGGGTGTGCTACGACGGGAAATAGAGTTGCACGATCAGCGTCATCCCTGGTGAGACCACCTCGGAGAGCCCGGCGAGCTCGGGGCTGTCGAGGTCGGAGGGCTCGATGACGATGATGCTCACCACGTCGTCGCCGACCGCGTAGACCGACTGATCGATCCCATCGAACGGTTGTTGGCGATCCAAGAGATCGTTACCGGCGCCCTGCATGGCCGCATCGAACGCGTCCATCGTGGCCTGTGCAGCGAGTGAGGTGTAGGCGATCTGGGCGTACGCGAACGAGGGCGAGATCCCCAACGTTCCGAGCACCGCCGAGTCGCTGCGCCACGGGCTCACGTCGTCGGGGAGCGGCAGGCTGTCCCACCAGACGGGGCGCTCGATGTCGGGGTCGGGGTCGCACGAGGTGCCCTCGTCGGGCAGGTCGAGCCACACGAGTACCTGCGCCTCGAGGTCGGTCACACAGCGCGAGGTCAGCACGAAGCCGTGCCCTTCGCCCGTGTACCTGACGAGCCGGGCATTGTCACCCATCGACGCGGTCATCTCTTCGGCCCAGCGGATGGGGGTGGCCGGGTCGTTCTCGCCACCCACCACCAGGATCGGGGCGTCACCGGTGTAGGCGATCTCCTTGGCCTCGGCATCAGGCGTGAGGGTGCTGCACCCGTCGTCGCCGGAGAAGTCGTCGGCGGTGATCTCGCCGCCGAAGCGGGGTGCCTTCTCGCGGAGCTCCTCGGCCAGCGCCTCGGGGTCGTCGGGGGTGGGCGAGGTGAACCCGCTGGCGCAGCTGATGATGGCGAACGACTGCTGCTCGGTGGAGTAGGTGCCGTCGGGGCTTCGGCCTACGTAGCCGTCGGCCAGTTCGAACAACCCGGCCGGGTCGCCCTGCATTGTCCGATCGAGCGCGGTGGCGAGCACCGGCCAGGCCGACTCGCTGTACAGGGCCGCAGTGGTGGCGGTGTCCATCACGGCCTGGTTGGCCACTCGACCGTCGCCGTTCTCGACCGTTTCGGTGTCGAGGTCGGCGTAGAGCTGATCCCATGCTGCCCCCACGTCGTCGGTGGAGAAGGCGCACTCGTCGGGGGTGTCCTCGCACCAGGCCGCCCAGTTGTCGAAGGCCTCTTCGAAGCCCACCAGCTGGGTGCTGTAGTTCTCCTCCACGGTGTCGCCGACGGGATCGAACGCAGCATCGAGCACCATCGCCCGCACCCGGCTGGGGAACATCGTGGCGTACACGCCACCGAGGTAGGTGCCGTACGAGATGCCGAGGTAGCTGATCTGCGGATCGCCGAGTGCTGCGCGGATGGCGTCCATGTCGCGGGCCGTGTTCTCGGTGGAGTAGTGGCGGAGTGTGTCGCCGTACGTATCGACGCAGGCGGAGTCGAATTCGGCGGCGGTATCGACGAGCTCCTCCTCGGCCGGTGTGTCGGGTGTGTAGTCGAGGTACATCGAGGCGTCGACCTCGGCATCGGTGAGGCAGCGCAGGCCGCCCGATCGGTCGACGCCGCGTGGGTCGAAACCGATGATGTCGAACTCGTCGAGGCCCATCTCGTCGCGCAGCACTGTGCCGCTGTAGGCCACGAAGTCGAAGCCCGAGGAACCCGGCCCCCCGGGGTTGGTGAGCAACGCCCCGTCTCGCGAGCGAGAAGCAGGCACCCTGACCAACGCCAGGTCGAGGGTGTCGCCGTCGGGTTCGGCGTAGTCGAGCGGCACGGTGAGTGTGGCGCACTCCAACTCGTCCTCGGTGACGGCGGGGTCGTCGCACGACTCCCACGACAGCGTCGACGGTTGTGCCTCGGGTGCGGAGCGTGACTGCCGGACGGAGACCGCAGGCCCGTCGGACGAGCATGCCGCGGCGAGCAGGGCGACCAGCGTCGTCGTCACGGCCCAGCGCAGCCGCCTCCCGGTCATCGACTCGCCGCCTCGGGTCGCATCGGGGCAGCGTAGCCGCGGCCCGGAGGAGCTCGGGCGGGTAGCCTCCGGCACAGGCCCGGGTGGCGGAATTGGCAGACGCGGGGGGCTTAAACCCCCCTTCCCGCAAGGGAGTGTGGGTTCGAACCCCACCCCGGGCACCGCCTCTGAACTGGGATGATGAGCGTTTCGGTGAGTCTCATCGTCTGTGGATAACTGCCATGAGTGGCGATTCCTGCACAGATCCTGCACAGGATTTCGCTAGCGTGCCGGCATGGCGAGGGGTTCGGTGCGGCGGCACGACAACGGATGGGGCTATCGGGTCGACCTCGGCCCCGACCCGGCGACGGGCAAGCGACGGCAGGTGTCGAAGCAGGGCTTCCGCACCAAACGCGAGGCCGAGCAGGCGGCCCATGCTGTGCTGAAGGCCGCCGCCGAGGGAGCCGTCACCAACCGGACTCACCGCACGGTAGGGGAGTACCTCGACGAGTGGTTGCAGATGCAACAGCCACGACTCCGCGCAACGACGCACCACAGCTACGCGATGGCGGTCAACAGGATCAAGAGTGGGCTCGGGTCAGCCAGGCTGCAGTCGCTGACGCCGTTGCAGGTCGAGCGCTTCTACCGCGAACTCACGTCGACCCGCCTGGGCCGCGACTACTCGCCCAAGACGATCCGCAACACGCACACCGTGCTCCGCAAGGCGTTGGCCGACGCTGAACGGCTCGAACTCGTGATCCGCAATGCTGCAGCGGCGGCACGGCCGCCGGCCGTCGACCACGTCGATCGTGTGACGTGGAGCAGTGAGGAGCTCGGCGAGTTCCTCGAGTCGGTGCGTGACGACCGGCTGTATCCGGTGTTCGTGGTGCTCGCCACGACGGGCATGCGTCGAGGCGAGGTTCTCGGGCTGCGGTGGCGCGACGTCGACTTCGATGCCGGCGATCTGTCGATCGCCAACACGCGGACACCGGTCAAGTCCGAGATCGTGACCGGTCCGCCCAAGACGGCCCGCAGCCGCCGCCAGGTGTTCCTCGACGAGTGGACGCTCGACGTGCTGCGAGCGCAGCGCCGGAGCCAAGCCGCCGACCGTCTCGCTGCGGGGCCGGCGTGGAACGCGGACGAGGACTACGTGTTCATCGACGAGGTCGGCGTGCCCGTGAATCCCAACAGCGTGAGCAAGCGGTTCGACACGATCGTGCGGAAGTCGGGCCTGCCCCGCATCCGGCTGCACGACCTGCGCCACACCTACGCGACGGTGGCGCTGAAGGCCGGTGTTCACCCGAAGGTCGTGAGCGAGCGGCTCGGCCACGCCACCGTCGGCATCACGCTCGACCTGTACTCACACGTGACCCCGTCGATCGCGCGGGATGCGGCCGATGTGGTCGCATCGAAGATCCGCCGCTGAGTCCACCCGTTCACGGGGCGAGCATCGCCTCGAGTGCGGCGGCCGGCACGACGAGCCGGCCCCGCAGCTTGAGCACTGGCAGCGCTCCCGCCTTCGCGCACTCGTAGGCCGTCGTCCGTGAGATCCCGAGGATCTCGGCCGTCTCGGTGATCGTGTACGTGCGCCGCACGGCCGGCGCCGCTTCTTGCTGCATCGCTTGCTCCTTTCGTCGAGCTCTCGACGGCTGGAGTTCGCACCCCGACCGGAGGCGTGCTCGTCCGCCACCGACGCACGAACACGCTCATAAGAAGAACTGGACAGCGAGCGACCCGTTTGCTGACGCGATTTCGCCGAAACGGCGAAATTCACTGTCTTCCCGACCGTTCGGTTGTCCGAGCGCTGATGGACCACACAGAAGATCACCAAAGGTGTACCAGGAGATGTGTGGCTCCCGAGCAGGCCCTTCGCGGTCGAGCCGCGGCAGGCGCACAACGGCGCTGCCGGACCGTCGCAACCTGGGAAGGACCCAGTTCGAGCCGAGTCCGCTCCTCCGGTACGAGTTCTCGGGCGAGCTCTCGAAGGGGTGGAGTGTGGGTGGCCTGGCGTACCCCCCAACTGGACCCTCTGGTCGACGCTCGGCGCTCCGACGGAGCGCTGGCCTGCCGATCCCCTTCGGCGACCCCGTTGCGGGTGTCGGGCCACCCGCCGAGACGGCAACGACCTGGCTCCGTGAAGCACGGCGGAGAGCCGGCCTGGACCGCAGCCCGTTCCCCATCGCGCCGCCCTGGATCGACGCGAACAGAGCCGGGAACATCGTCGGGAACATCGACGGGAAGTTCGCCGGGAAGATCGACGGGAAGCACCTGCGCGAACTCGCCCGGGTCAGGAGCGGTGCGAGCGCGAGACTTCCCACGTGCCCGCGTTTCCCGATCACGACGACTTCCGCGGATGGGTTCGACTGCTCGCGGATCCGATCAGGTCGCAGCGAGCGTTCTGGCACCTCGTCCTGAGTGGTCCCGACGCGCTCGACAGCGTGCAAGCGGGCCTCGACTCGCCGAACGCCGACGTCCGCCGCTGGTCGACGAAGGCCATGGATCACCTCGTCGATGCCAGCGGTCTGGCGACGCTCGTACGGATGCTCGACGACCCCGATCCGGGCGTTCGGCTCGAGGCTTGCCACGCCCTTGCTTGTGATCGATGCAAGGACAACGGATGCCGGCCTGACGCGACCGCCGTGCTCCCACGAGCCATCGCAGTCATGCTCGACGATCCCGAAGCACATGTTCGCGCCTACGCCGTCGAGATCGTGGGGCGCTGGGTCCACACGCACTCCGAAGCCGAAGCGGCCATCATCCGCTCCCGCGATCACGACCCGTCGCCGGCCGTTCGGAAGA
>JBEICS010000097.1:0-7226 GCA_040383925.1 Acidimicrobiaceae bacterium
CGCGCTCGAGCCAGGCGACCGGACTTGTCGTGTCGCCCTGGGCCGGAGCCGTGGGACGCACGCTTCACCGTTGCGGGACAGTGCCGGAGTTGAACCGGACTTCGCTGGGTTCGAGCAGGTCGATCATAGCGCACCGTCCCTACACTCCCAAGTCTCATGAGCGACCAGCAGCCCCTCGACTCGACACCGGCCGACCCGGCACCGGCCGACTCGGCACCGGCCGACTCGGCACCGGCCGACTCGACACCGGCCGACTCGACACCGGCCGATTCGACACCCCCTGTCGACGATCCCCGACCGCTCGGCCTGCACGGCACCGAGTCGCTCCTGCTGGTCAACACCGGCGACGGCAAGGGCAAGAGCAGCGCCGCGTTCGGCGTGATGGTGCGATCGCTCGCCCGCGGCTGGAAGGTGGCCGTCGTGCAATTCGTGAAGAGCGGCGACTGGAAGGTGGGCGAGGAACTGATCGGCCGCCAGCTGGGTGTCGACTGGTTCAACGAGGGCGACGGCTTCACCTGGGACTCGAACGATCTCGAGCACGACAAGGAGTTGGCCCGCGCCGGCTGGCAGCGTGCTGCTGCGCTCGTGCGTGCGGGCGAGCACCAACTGGTCGTCCTCGACGAGCTCACCTACCTGATGAACTGGGGCTGGATCGACGCCGACGAGGTGGTTCGCACGCTGGCCGAGCGACCCGCCACGGTGAACGTGGTGGTCACCGGCCGCGACGCGTCGCAGGCGCTCATCGACATCGCCGACACCGTCACCGAGATGCGCAACGTGAAGCACGCCTACGACCGCGGCATCGCCGCCAAGCGCGGCATCGACTACTGATGCGCACGTTCCTGGTGGGTGGGGCGCGCAGCGGCAAGAGTTCGCTCGCGGTCGACATCGGCCTGCGCCACCAGGGGCCGGTGGTGTTCGTCGCCACCGCCGAGGCGTTCGACGACGACCTCGCCCAGCGCATCGCCCGCCACCGCGACGAACGGCCCGACTGGCCCACCCTGGAGGTACCCGTCGCTCTCGCTGCCGCCGTCGATGCGTGCGGCCCCGAGGCGTTGGTGATCGTCGACTGCCTCACGGTGTGGGTGGGCAACCTGTTCCACCACCTGCCGTCCACCGCGCATCGGGCCGACGCGTACGCGGCGTTCGAGGCAGCGATTCGCGCCCGATCGGCCCCCACCGTGGTGGTGTCGAACGAGGTGGGCCTCGGCCTGCACCCCGACACCGACCTCGGCCGCGAATACCGCGACGAGCTCGGTCGCCTGAACCAGCGCGTCGCTGCCGCTGCCGACCGTACGCTGCTGCTCGTCGCCGGACGGGCGCTGCCCCTCACCGATCCCTGGGAGTTCCTCACATGACCTGGCTCGCCGACGCACTCGCCACGCTGCCCAGCGGCGACGCCGACGCCGCCGCTGCGGTGCGCGCACGCGCCGACGACATCCTGCGGCCGGCCGGGGCGTTGGCCCGGCTCGACGAGGTGGCGGTCTTCATGGCGGCCTGGCAGGGCACCGCACAGCCCGCCGTCCGCCGACCCGCTGGGCTGATCTTTGCCGCCGACCACGGTGTGGCCGCAGCGGGCGACGTGAGCGCCTATCCGGTCGCTGTCACCGGGGCGATGATGGCGGCGTTCCGCGCCGAGCGTTCCACCGTCAGCGCCTTCGCGGCGGTCGCAGGTGCGACGGTCGATGCGATCGATGTGGGCGTCGGCCGACCCACCAACGACTTCCGGTTCGAGGCCGCCTTGTCGCCCGAACGCTTCGACGAGGCCGTGGCCGCAGGGCGCGCCGCGGTGGAGGCACTCGACGCCGACCTGCTGGTGCTGGGCGAGATGGGTATCGGCAACACCACTGCAGCAGCCGCCATCTCCGCTGCACTCGACCGGGGTCCGGTCGAGGCCTGGGTCGGACGCGGCACCGGTGTCGACGACGAGGGACTCGCCCGCAAGCGCGCGGCCGTGGCCGCGGCAGTTGGCCGCATCGAAGGAGTCACCGACCCGCTGCAGGTGCTGCGCGAAGTCGGCGGTGCCGAACTGGTCGCCATTGCCGCCGCCATCGTCGCCGCCCGCCACCGCAACCTGCCGGTGCTGCTCGACGGTTTCGTGGTCACCGCTGCGGCCGCCCCGTTGGCAGCCGTGCGCCCCGACGCACTCGACCACTGCCTGGTGGGCCACTGCTCGGCCGAACCCGGCCACCGCCGCCTGCTCGACCGCTTGGGCAAGCAGCCGCTGCTCACCCTCGACATGCGCCTCGGCGAAGGCTCGGGCGCCATGGCTGCCGTACCGCTCGTTGCGATGGCCTGCGCCGGCGTCACCGCCGTGCCCACCTTCGGGGAGTGGTTCGGCTGAGCGGCCTGCCGCCCTGGGGGCCGTTCGCGGCGCTGCAGTTCCTCACGCGCATCCCCATCCGGCTGCGTCGGGCGCCGTCGATGAGCGGGCTGGTCGTGTGGTTCCCCGTCGCCGGCGCCGTCATCGGGGTACTGGTGGGCGGGGCGGGTGCGGGCCTGTGGCACGTCGTGCCGCCGCTCGTCGCCGGTGCCGTGGCCGTGGCCGTCGGGCTGCTCGTCACCGGCGCCTTCCACGAAGACGGCCTCGGCGACATCGCCGACGCGTTCGGCGGCGGCTACACGCTGGAGCGCCGCCTCGAGATCATGAAGGACTCGCGCCACGGCACCTATGGCGTGGCGGCGATGTGCGCGTCGATCGTGGTGCGGATGGTGGCCCTCGGCTCCCTTCCGGGGCCGGCTGCGATGTTCGCCTCCGCCATCGCCGCGCACGTGCTGGCCCGCACCGCCGCCGTGGTGCTGATGGCCGCCGCGCCGCTCGCCACCCATCGGGGCCTGGGCGCCGACTACGGCCAGTCGACCACGACGAGGCGCGCCCTCACTGCGTCGCTGCTGGGCGCGGCCATCGGGGCGCTCGTCGTCGGCTGGTGGGTGGCGCCGCTGTTCGCCGCCGCACTCGTCGCTGTGGCTGCCGTGGGCACGCTCGCCATGCGCAAGATCCAGGGCATCAGCGGCGACGTACTGGGCGCCGCCGAACAGGTGGCCGAGTGCGTGGTGCTGGTGGTGGCCACCGGCCTCGCCGCCCACCACACCCTCTGGTGGCCCTGAGCCCCCACACGCCCGCACATCCACGCCCGCCAACACCCGACCGCATGTCGACTTGCGGCCCCGACGTGGCCCGGAGTCGACTCACGCCTCGTCGAGCCCAGCCCGGGCAGTGACCGCATGTCGACCTACGGCCCGGGTGCGGCCCGAAGTCGACACGCACCCGTGAAGCGGCAGGACTGGGCTGGACGATTGGACGGGACGACTGGGCGGAACGGGGCGTCAGGCGGTGGCCATGGCGGCGATGGTGGCGGCGAGGATGGGGCCGCTGGTCGCCATGTTCAGGCGCACGAAGCCGGCGCCGCCCGGGCCGTAGTCGGTGCCCGCACCCAGTTGCACGCCACGGCTGCGGAACACCTCGAACGGATCGTCGTCGAACCCGCAGGCCCGGCAGTCGAGCCAGGCCAGGTACGTCGCCTCCGGGATGCGGTAGCGAACCGAGGGCAGCTGCTCGGCCAGCAGTTCGGCGGCGAGACGACGGTTGCGGTCGAGGTGCTCGACCACCGCGTCGAGCCAGTCGTCGCCGTCGGTCCAGGCGGCCACCGTCACCTCAGCAGCCACCACGTTGAGCGCACCCAGCAGATGGTTGGGCAGCGCCGCCAAGCGCTCGCGCAACCGCACCGGCCCGATGTGCGCCACGGCGTGCCGCAGCCCGGCGATGTTGAAGGCCTTCGACGGCGAGTGCACCGTGACCGTACGTGCCGCCACCTCGGGCCCGAGCGAGGCAAAGGGGACGTGCGAGGCCGGCGCATAGGTGAGGTCGGCGTGGATCTCGTCGCTGATGACGAGCAGGTCGAAGCGCTCGGCGATGGCCGCCAACCGCTCGAGTTCGGCCCGGTCGAAGCGGTGCCCGGTGGGGTTCTGCGGATGGCACAGCAGCAGCACGGTGGCGCTCTCGCGCTGCAACCGTTCCTCGAGCGCGTCGTAGTCGAACGCAACCCTGTCATTGGTGATCGAGTCGTCGCCGATGTGGGCGGGCACATCGACGAGACGCAGCCCGAACGTGTCGATCGCATCGAGCAACGGCGGATACGACGGGGTGTGCAGGACCACGCCGTCGCCGGGGTTGGTGTGCAGGTGCAACATCACCTGTACGGCCTGCACCACATCGCAGAACTCGCGCACCTCACTCGCCGGAACGAGCCAGTCGTAACGCCGGTCGCACCGGTCGGCCCACACCTCCACCGCCGGGCTGCCGAACCCGGTGCCCTTCCACTCGGGATACCCGAAGTCGGCCCGATCAGCCGCGGCACGGATGGCGTCGAGCACCACCGGCGCCGGCGGGAAGTCCATATCGGCCACCCACGCGGCGAAGGGCGTGCCGTGCCGGCTCCACTTCGCGCTGCGCTTGGCGCGCAGCCAGGCCAGGTCGAGCGAGTCGAACCCGAAGGGGTCGGCGGTGGATGCGGCGGCGGATGGCAACGGACTCAGGCGCCGACCCAGGCCCCGATGCGGCGGATGCCCTCTTCCATGTCGGCGTCGGCCATGGCGAACGAGAACCGCGCGTAGCCGGGGGTGCCGAACGCCTCGCCCGGCACGAACGCCACCTTCGCCTCGCTGAGGATGTTGTCGGCCAGTTCGAGCGTGGTGTGGCTCACCGTGCCGTTGGGACCGAGCGGCCGACCGAGCAGACCCTTCACGTTGGGGTAGCAGTAGAAGGCGCCCTGCGGCTGAATGGCCGCCACGCCGGGGATGTCGTTCAGCATGCGGTGCATGGTCTGCGCGCGGCGGGCGAACGCCTCGCGCATCATCGCCACGGCCGACAGATCGCCGCTCACGGCTTCGAGCGCCGCCACCTGTGCCACGTTGGTGACGTTCGAGGTGCTGTGCGACTGGAAGTTGACGGCGGCCTTCATCACGTCGGCAGGCCCGATCATCCAACCCACGCGCCAGCCGGTCATGGCGTAGGTCTTGGCCACACCGTTCACGATGACGCACTGGTTCGCCAGCTCGGGCACCACGGTGGGCATGCTGACAAACCGGTTGTCGCCGTAGACGAGGTGTTCGTAGATCTCGTCGGTGAGCACCCACACGCCCTTGTCGACGGCCCAGCGGCCGATGGCCTCGACCTCGTCGGGTGAGTAGATGGCACCGCTGGGGTTGTCGGGGCTGACGAACAGCAGCACCTTGGTGCGCGGGGTGAGCGCGGCGTCGAGTTGCTCGACGGTGACCTTGAACCCGTTGGTCTCGTCGGTGTCGACGACCACCGGCACACCCCCGGCGAGGGTGATGGCCTCGGGATAGGTGGTCCAGTACGGGGCCGGACAGATCACCTCGTCGCCGTCGTCGCACAGGGCAGCGAAGGCGGTGAACACGGCATGCTTGCCGCCGTTGGTGACCAGCACCTGCGCCGCGCTGCACTGGAAGCCCGAGTCGCGCAGCGTCTTCGCGGCGATGGCCTCGCGCAGTTCGGGCAGGCCGGCCGCCGGCGAGTACTTGTGGTGCTTGGGGTCGCGGCAGGCCCGCACGGCGGCTTCGACGATGTTCTCGGGGGTGGGGAAATCGGGCTCGCCCGCACCGAATCCGATGACGTTCTCGCCCTTCGCCTTCAACGCCTTGGCCTTGGCGTCGACGGCCAGGGTGGCCGATTCGGCGATTGCGGCAAGGCGGTGGGAGGTGCGGTTCACGAACGAGCCTTTCGACGGGGGGAGCTTCGGCGGAGAAGCATCGCGATGCTAGTGGCGCGACCCTTCAGGCGGCTGAGCGTTTTGTTCATTCGGGCGCGTCTCCCGGCCCACCTGCCGCCAGACTGTGACGGTGATCCAGCCAGTCGACATCGAGATCCCCGACCGCCTCCTGCCTGTCGACGGACGTTTCGGTTGCGGCCCCTCGAAGGTGCGCGCCGAGCAGGTGCTCGCGCTGGCCAAGGCCAACCAACACCTCCTCGGCACCTCGCACCGCCAGGCCCCGGTGAAGCAGTTGGTGCGGTCGGTGCGCACCGGCCTGGGCGAGCTGTTCGGACTGCCTGACGGTTGGCAGATCGTGCTCGGCAACGGTGGTTCCACGGTGTTCTGGGACGTCGCCACGTTCGGCCTCATCCGCCATCACAGTGCGCATGCGGTGTTCGGGGAGTTCTCGTCGAAGTTCGCCGAGGCTTCCGCTGCGGCGCCGCACCTCGGCGAGCCCACGGTGGTGCGCAGCGAACCGGGCGACCATCCGGTGCTGCAAGCGGTCGACGGCGCCGATGTGTACGCCCTCACCCACAACGAGACGTCCACCGGCGTGGCGATGCACCTCCAGCGACCCGCCGGCGTCGCCGACGACGCGCTGGTGGTGGTCGACGCCACCTCGGCCGCAGGTGGCCTGCTGTGGAACCCGGCCGAGGTCGACGTGTACTACTTCGCCCCACAGAAGTGCTTCGCCTCCGACGGTGGCCTGTGGATCGCCGCCTGCTCGCCGAAGGCGATCGAGCGAATCCGCGAGATCAACGCCTCGAAGCGCTGGGTGCCCGCGTCGCTCGACCTGTCGATCGCACTCGACAACAGCCTGGCCGACCAGACCTACAACACCCCGGCGCTCGGCACGCTCGTGCTGCTCGACGAGCAGATCCGCTGGATGCTGGCCGGGGGCGGACTCGACTGGTGCAACCAGCGCTCGCTCTCGTCGGCGAACATCCTGTACTCGTGGGCCGAGGCCCGCCCGTGGGCGTCGCCATTCGTGGCCGATCCGACCAAACGGTCGGCCGTGGTGGGCACCATCGACATCGAGGGTGTCAGCGCCACCGATGTGTGCACCGCACTGCGCGCCAACCACATTGTCGACACCGACAGCTACCGCAAGCTCGGCCGCAACCAACTGCGGGTCGGTATGTTCCCTGCTGTGGATCCGTCCGACGTCGAGGCTCTCACCGCCTGCATCGACTTCGTCGTCGAGGCGCTGGGCTGACGGAGCGGGCGATGCGCGTCGACGAGGTGCTCACGACAGCGTTCGACGATCTGCCGCCGCTCCATTCCCCCATCCTCGTCGCCTCCCTGCGCGGTTGGTTCGATGTGGCCGAGGTGGCCACCGACGCCATCGACACGCTGGTGCAGGGCCGGAGTGCGCCCGTCATCGCATCCATCGACCCCGACCCGTTCTTCGACTTCACCCAGGACCGGCCCGAGGTGTTCATCGGTGACGAC
>JBEICS010000098.1:0-7194 GCA_040383925.1 Acidimicrobiaceae bacterium
GGCCTTGGCGGCCCAGTCGAAGATGGTGGCCCGCTTCTGGCCGTACTCCTCGGGCGACATCGGCCAGGCGGGGATCCAGCCGTCGCCGTACTGCCCGGTGAGGCGCAGCATGCGCGGGCCGTGACCGGCCACCCACACCTCGGGCTTGCCCGCCTCGCTCTCGAGCGGGATGCCCATACGGCCGGTGAGGCCCATGTCGTCGGGCATGCGACCGGTGTCGAGCAGGCTGCGCAGTTCGCGCAACACCTTCTCGCACTCGGCCACCGGGGTGGAGAAGTCGTAGCCGAAGGTGACCAGGCTCTCGGCCTCGCCCGAACCCACACCGAGGATGAACCCGCCGGGGACGAGGTGCTGCAGGGTGAGCGCCGTACGGGCGAGGTCGGCGGCCTTACGGCGCGCCGTGTCGGTGACGCTGATGCCGACCGCCTTGGCGCTCTTTTGGCCGATGAGGGCCGAGACGACGAACGGGTCGTAGAACGCATCGGGATCGGCAGCCATCTTCGAGTACGCCATGTCAGGCCACAGAGCGGGATGGAACACGCCCAGGATGTGGTCGGGGAACCACACCGACTCGGCGTTCATGGCCTCGGCCAACTGCAGCTGCATCTCGGTGCCGGGCAGCGGATGCTGCCCGCCGATGGTGATACCAACCCTCATGACGACCCCCCGTCGTTGCTGTACGGACTGTGGCCGTTACACCGGCCAACGACCGGACGTTAGCCGCGGCAAGCGTGGACAGGTGTCACCGTGCACGAGGGCCGAACGGGGTACACTCACCAGACCTTCGACACTGTGTGCCGGAGCCACCACGCTCCATGACCGTTCTCCCACACTCCGAAACCGAAACCACCCTGCGCCACCCCATCGCCAAGGGCTGGCTGGTCCACTGCGTCACCGCCAGTGGCGCCATCTGCGGCATGTTCGGCATCATCGCCGTCGCCGACGATCAGCCCCGCGAAGCCATCCTCTGGCTGGTGGTGGCGATGATCCTCGATGGCATCGACGGTCCCGTCGCCCGAGCCTGGAGCGTCACCGAGCACGTGCCGCGCATCGACGGCTTCGCACTCGACCTCATCGTCGACTTCGTCACCTGCGTGGTCATCCCCGTCATCTTCCTGCACCGGTTCAACATGCTCTCACCAGGTATGTCACTCATCGTCGGTGCCTTCATCCTGTTCGTCGGCGCGCTGTGGATGTCGCGTACCGACCAGATGACCGACGACCACTGGTTCAACGGCTTCCCCGGCGAGTGGAACATGGCCATCCCCACGCTCTACCTGCTCGACGCCAGCCCCACCGTGGTGTTCGTCGTCTGCCTTGCGCTCGGCCTGTCGCAGTTGAGCAACTGGAAGTTCGTCCACCCGATGAAGGTGCGCCGCTTCAGGCCCATCACCGCCACCGTCACCGTGCTGTGGCTCGCCGCAGTGCTCGGCGTGGCTGCGGTGTCGCCCGACCTCCCGCTCATCGGCCAGATCCTGTTGCTCGCCTGCCCGGCCTACATCACGGCCATCGGCACCTGGCGCACGTTCGACGAGGATCGGTGGCTCGCCGCAGCCTGAGCCTCGGCTCGATCACCGACGTCGACGGCCTGCTCGTCGGGCACGCATCGTCGACGGCCCAGGGCTGGCGGACCGGCACCACCGTGGTACTCGCACCCGCGGGTGCCACTGCAGGAGTCGATGTGCGCGGCGGCGGGCCGGGCACCCACGAGACCGATCTGCTGCGCCCCGAGAACCTCGTGCAGCAGGTGCATGCCATCTGCCTCACGGGTGGGAGCGCGTACGGCCTGGCCTCGGCCTCTGGGGTGATGCAGGTGCTCGAGCAGCGGCGCATCGGCTTCCCGGTCGGTGTCGACGGCACCGACGTGGTGCCCATCGTGCCGGCGGCGGTGATCTACGACCTCGGACGAGGCGGTGTGTTCGCCAATCGGCCCGACGCCTCATTCGGCGCACGAGCCGCCCGCGCAGCCAAACGCACACGGCCCGGCGTGGGTGCGGTGGGCGCCGGCACCGGGGCTGTGGCCGGCGGACTCCAGGGAGGCGTGGGCACGGCCAGCATCACACTGGCGGACGGCAGTGTGGTGGCCGCCCTGGCGGTGGTGAACGCCGCCGGCTCGGTGATCGACCCCGAGACGGGCTTGCCGTGGGAACTCGATGGCCGCACCCTGCGGCGACCCACCCGTACCGAACTCGGTGCCTTGCGTGCTGCGCTGACACCGCGCGCCACACCGCTCAACACCACCATCGGCGTGGTGGCCACATCGGCAGCCCTCACCAAGGCCGAGTGCACGAAGTTCGCCTCGGTTGCCCACGACGGAATGGCCCGCGCAGTGCGGCCGGCCCACTCGATGTTCGACGGCGACACGGTGTTCGCGCTCGCCACGGGTGCACCGTCGCCTACCGACTCCACAGTGGGCAGTCGCGAACGAGCGATCGCCCTGAACCGCATCCTCGAAGCGGGCGCGCAGTGCTTCGCCGCCGCCTGCACCGCTGCGGTGGTCGAGGCACGCAGCCACCGGGGCGGACCGTCGGCCTACCGCGATCTCTGCCCGTCGGTATTCCCCTCCGCCACGTGACGCAGGCGACAACCTCGCTGCAGGGTTGGGGGAAGATGCGAATCGGTCGCTAGGTTCCCACGTGCGTCAGGGTCATCCGCCCTGGGTCACTGCCGGGTCACGACCCTGCACCGAGGAGGTCCACTCCATGAACGCCCAACCCTCCACTCCCCCGGCCGATCCGTCGAACCGCCGCAAGGTCACCGTTCCCGACCTGTCGCGTATGAAGGCATCCGGCGACAAGATCGCCATGATCACCGCGTACGACGCCACGTTCGCCCGCTTGGTCGACCTCGCCGGAATCGACGTCATCCTCGTCGGCGACAGCGTCGGCATGGTGGTGCAGGGTGTCAGCAACACCATCCCGGTCGACCTCGACGAGATGGCGTACCACGTGCGCATCGTCGCCCGTGCCCGCACCAAGGCGCTCGTCGTCGGCGACCTGCCGTTCGGCAGCTACCAGGTGAGCCCCGAGCAGGGCCTCACCAGCGCCATCCGGCTGATGAAGGAGGGTGCCGAGTGCGTCAAGCTCGAAGGCGGCGTGCCTATGGCGGCCACCATCGAGGCCATCACCCGGGTCGACATCCCCGTGATGGGCCATATCGGCCTCACCCCGCAGAGCTACCACCGCATGGGCGGCCACAAGGTGCAGGGCCGCGACGCAGGCTACGACCCGGGTGGCCGCGAGCGCCTGCTCGAAGACGCCCACGCGGTCGAGCAGGCGGGTGCTTGCGCATTGGTCGTCGAGGGCGTTCCCATGGACCTCGCCGCCGAGATCTCGGCCAAGGTGTCGATCCCCACCATCGGCATCGGTGCCGGCGCCCAGTGCGACGGACAGGTGCTGGTGCTGCACGATGTGCTCGGTCTGTCCGAGCGCACCTTCACGTTCGCCAAGGCGTACGGCTCGTTGCGCGACCAGGCCATTGCCGCCGTGGCCGACTACGTGGGCGAGGTGCACCAGGGCGTGTGGCCCGACGAGCAGCACTCGTTCCGCTGAGCCGCAGCCACCGCCCCACCGTGGACGTCATCACCACCCCGGCTGCGATGCGGGCCTGGAGCGAGAGCCAGCGCGTCGCTGGTCGACGGATCGGGTTCGTGCCCACGATGGGCGCGCTGCACGCCGGCCACCTGGCACTGGTCGACGAGGCCCGGCACCATGCCGATGCCGTCGTCGTGTCGATCTTCGTCAACCCACTGCAGTTCAACGTCGCAGCCGACTTCGAGCGCTATCCGCGCCCCATCGACGCCGACCTCGAGCAGTGCGCCGCCGTCGGTGTCGACGCGGTGTACGCACCCACTGCGGCCGCGATGTACCCGCGTGGGTTCGACACCCATGTCGAGCCGGGCGTGCTGGCCGAACCGTTCGAAGGTGCTCACCGGCCCGGTCACTTCCGTGGTGTCACCACCGTGGTCGCGAAGTTGTTCACCGCAGTTCAACCGCACGTGGCGGTGTTCGGGCGCAAGGACGCCCAGCAACTGGCGGTGATCGAGCGGATGACCACCGACCTCGATCTCGGCATCCGCATCGTCGGCCTGCCCACGGTGCGCGAGGTCGACGGTTTGGCGATGAGCAGCCGCAACGCCCGCCTCGAACCGGCCGACCGCGCCGCCGCTGTATGCATCGCCGCCGGTCTGCGCGCTGCGGCGCTGGCCGTCGAGCACGGCGAACGCGATCCGCGAGCCGTCGTCGACCTGGCCCGACAGGCCATCGATGCCGAGCCGCTGGCCCGGCTCGAGTACCTCGATCTCGTCGACCCCGCCACGTTCGCCACCGTCGACGCACCGCTGGCGGCGGGCGAGTGGCTACTGGTCGCCGCGGTGTGGTTCGGCGAGGTTCGCCTCATCGACAACCTTGCCGTCGTGGCCCGCTGAGGCGGGCTCAGGCCGCCATCAGCAACGTCAGCGACATCGCGATGGCATTGATGATGAAGTGGGCGATGATCGTCGGTCCGATCCGGCGGATGAAGAACTCGGCACCGCCCAGTACCGCACCCACACCCGAGAGCACCATGATGAGGCCGATGTTGCCGGTACCCCGGCTGGGGTCGAAGTGCGCCAACCCGAACAGCACTGCCTGCACGGCCACCGCCAGTGCCACACCCATCCTGCTGAGCAGACCGCGGAACAACAGCCCGCGGAACAGCATCTCTTCCACCACTGGCGCCACCAGCACCGCCACCACCAACAGCGACAGGATGTAACCACGATCGGCCGGGAGGTCGTTGATGCCCTCGGTGTTGCTGATGAACGGGATGTCGAGGCTGAGTACGAGGAACGCGATGAACGCCTGAGTCGCCAGGCAGACGAGCCAGGTGACGAAACCCCATCCGATGTCGATGCGCCGGAAGAAGAACCCCGAGTCGGCTCGCAGCGAGCCGGTGCCCCAGCGGCGGCTCGCCCACATGCCCACCAGCAGCGACGGGCCGTAGCCGACGATGGCACTGAGGGCCACGTACACGACGATCGGCCAGCGATACCCGGCGAGCCACTCGATCAGATAGCGGCTGGCGACGAGCGCTGCGAGCAGCGTGGCCACTGTGGTGAGAGCGACCGCCAGTGGGAGTTGCTGGTGCGGCGGCTTCGGCGGCTTCACCTTGGCGGCCACCTGCCCGGTCCAGGCCCAGCCGTCCCAGTAGCGCATGCCCCCGGCGATCCACGGATCGGCGTACCAGCCGGCCGGATACGCGGCGGCGGGCCGATAGCCGCTGGGGGACGGGCCGGGCAGCTCGGTCATCCTGGCAGCGTAGGCGGCGGGTGACGGGTGCGCGGATACGCTCGGCCCGATGTCAGTCCGTGATCTGTCTCTGTGGCACGCCACCCTGCCTGCCGACGACGATCTCTCACCTCGTCCGGCGCTGCCCGGCGACACCTCGGCCGATGTGGCCATCGTCGGCGCGGGCTACACCGGGCTGTGGACCGCCTACTACCTGGCCGAACGCGACCCGTCGCTTCGCATCGTGGTCGTCGAGGCAGAGGTGGCCGGCTTCGGGGCGAGCGGCCGCAACGGCGGATGGTGTTCGGCGCTGCTGCCGATGGGGTTCGAGGCCATGGCCGCCACGCACGGCCGCGACGGTGCGGCCCGACTGCAGCGCGAGATGCACCACACCGTCGACGAGGTGGGCGCCGCGGCTGCTCGCGAGGGCATCGACTGCCACTTCGCCAAGGGTGGCACCATCTCGCTGGCCCGCAACCCGGCGCACATCCCCCGTATGCAGGCCGAGGTGGCCACCTACCGCGACTTCGGCTTCGGCGACGACGACTACCGCTGGCTGAGCGCCGACGAGGCACGGGCCATGGTCGCCGCCACCAACGTGCACGGAGGCGTCTACACACCACACTGCGCCGCCATCCATCCTGCCCGCCTGGTGCGCGGACTCGCCCGCGCCGTCGAGCGTCGCGGTGTCGTCATCCACGAAGGCACCCGCGTCGCATCGATCGAACCGCACCGCCTGGTCACCGACCACGGAACCATCACTGCCGACGTCGTGGTGCGCTGCACCGAGGGATTCACCCCCACCATCGCCGGCCAGCGGCGCACGGTCGTGCCCGTCTACTCGTTGATGATCGCCACCGAGCCGCTGCCCGCATCGTTCTTCGACGAGGTCGGTTGGGCCGACCGGCAGACCATGGCCGACGGTCGCCGGCTCATCATCTACGCCCAGCGCACCGCCGACGACCGCATCGCAGTTGGTGGCCGCGGGGTTCCGTACCACTTCGGCTCGGCCGTTCGCCCCGAATTCGATCGTCATGCCAAGGTCCACACCATGTTGGCCGGCACCCTTCGCGAACTCTTCCCTGCTCTCGGCGATGCGGCTATCACCCATCGCTGGGGCGGCCCGGTGGGCGCCCCGCGCGACTGGTACTGCTCGGTCGGACTCGACCGCGACACCGGCCTCGCCTGGGCCGGCGGCTACGTGGGCGATGGGGTGGCCACCACCAACCTGGCCGGCCGCACACTGGCCGATCTCATCACCGGCACCGACAGCGACCTGGTCACACTGCCGTGGGTAGGTCACCACTCGCGCCGGTGGGAGCCCGAACCGCTGCGCTGGATCGGGATCAACGCCATGGTGCGCCTGCCCATGGGCGCCGACCGCTACGAGGAACGCCATCAGCGGCCCGAGCGGTGGCGCAGCGCCGTCCTCGACCGCATTCTCGGGCACTGACGCGCCGTCGCCGGACGGCAACCGCAGCAGGCGCCGGGTCAGCGGGCCGTCAGATCAGTCGATGCTGGTGGCCTGGTGCAGCCGCATCCGCCACACGCCGTCGTGCATCACCCACACCGAGTTGCGCACCGAACGGCGCAGACCGTGCTGGGCCACCGAGGTGACGATGACGGAATCGGGCGTCACCTGCTGGGCACCCATCTCGAGCACCTTCAGCGCCGCCACCGACCCCGGACGATCGGTCAGTGCCTCCATCACTGCGGCGCGGGTCCAGAGCCGACCGTTGGAGCTGAACTCGACGTAGTCGGGGTGCAACAGTTGCTCGAGTTGGGCACGGTCGGACCGGGTGGCCGGGTCGTGGAGACTGCGCTCACGATCGCAGACGTGGTTGACGATGCTGGCGGGAGTGGCGGTGCGGAGGGGCGGTGTCATTGCCTCTGTGACTGTGCGCCCCGGGCTACCGCCGTGCAGGGA
>JBEICS010000099.1:0-7056 GCA_040383925.1 Acidimicrobiaceae bacterium
CTGCGCAACATGGCCTGGCGCGACCCACGCGACGGCGAGGGCCTGTGGTGGAAAGTGGTCAACCGCAACAAGCGCACCATCGCCCTCGACCTGAAAGACGACGCCGACCGCGAGGTGTTCCTGCAGTTGGTCGATGGCGCACATGCCGTGGTCGAGAACTTCCGGCCCGGCACCCTCGAACGACTCGGCCTGGGGCCCGATGTGCTGCAGGCCCGGAACCCGAAGTTGGTGCTCACCCGCGTGACCGGCTTCGGGCAGACCGGCCCCTACGCCGGGCGAGCCGGGTTCGCCACCATCGCCGAGTCGATGTCGGGGCTCAGCGCCATCAGCGGCGAACCCGACGGACAACCGCTGCTGCCGCCCATCGCCCTCACCGATGAGGTGACGGGGCTGGTGGCCGCCTTCGCCACGATGGTGGCGCTGCACAGCGGTGTGGGCCAGGTGGTGGATGTGAGCCTGCTCGAGAGCCTGTTCCAGATCATGGGCCCGCTCATCTCGCTGTACGAGCTCACCGGCGAACAGCAGCCGCGCCTCGGCGCAGGCCTGCCGTACACGGTGCCCCGCGGCACCTATCGCTGCAGCGACGGGAAGTGGGTGGGCGTGTCGACCAGCGCCGACAGCGTTGCCCAACGGGTGCTGGCGTTGCTGGGGGTGGGCGACGACCCGCGCTTCACCACGTTCGCCGGGCGGATGGCCAACCGCGACGCGCTCGAGGCCATCATGCGCACCTGGTGCGAGGCACGGACCCAGGCCGAGGTGATCGACGCGTTCACCGCGGCCGAAGCAGCCATCGGCCCGGTGATGGACATGGCCGACATCGCGACCGACCCGCACTACGCCGCGCGCGATGCCATCGTCGACGTCGATGGCACACCGATGCAGGGCCTCATCGCCAAGCTCAGCGCTACGCCGGGCGTGTTGCGTTGGGCCGGCCGCACCCTCGACGCCGACGGCCCCCACATCCGCACCCACGGCTGGACCTGACCCCCTGCCGCGTGGCGGCTCGGGGGTTACGGCTCAGGCGGTGAGGCCGATGGGGCAGGTGACGCCGGTGCCACCGATGCCGCAGTACCCGTTGGGGTTCTTGGCGAGGTACTGCTGGTGGTACGGCTCGGCGTAGTAGTACGCGCCGGCCGGGGCGATCTCGGTGGTGATGGCCCCGTAGCCCGCAGCACTGAGCCGCTCCTGGAACACGGCCTTGCTGGCCAGCGCGGCATCGAGCTGCTCGGCCGACGTGGCGTACACCGCACTGCGGTACTGCGTGCCGATGTCGTTGCCCTGGCGCATGCCCTGGGTGGGGTCGTGGTTCTCCCAGAACACGCGCAGCAGCGTCTCGTAGCTCACCTGCGCCGGGTCGAACACCACCAGCACCACCTCGGTGTGCCCGGTGAGCGCGGTGCAGGTCTCTTCGTAGGTGGGGTTGGGCGTGTAGCCGCCCGCATAGCCGACGGCGGTGCTGTACACGCCGGGCGTCTGCCAGAACTTGCGCTCGGCACCCCAGAAACACCCGAGGCCGAACACGGCGGTCTGATAGCCCTCGGGCCACGGGCCCTGCAGCGGGTTGCCGTTCACGTAGTGGGCGGTGGGGACGGGCATCGTCTGGTCGGTGCGGCCGCGCAGCGCGTCGGCAGGATCGACCATCGCGGTCTTCTTGGATCCGAACATGGTGGCCAGGCTACGACCCCTACAGTGCTGTGTCGTGCTGATCCGCGACACCGTGACCACCGACCTCGATGCGGCACTGGCGCTCAACAACGCCAACGTGCCCGAACTGAACGAACTCGACCGGGCCGAGATCGAACGACTGGTGGGCATGGCCGAGGTGGCCCTCACCGCCGAGGTCGACGGCACGTTCGCCGGGTTCTGCATCGTGTTCCCACCCGGAGTCGACTACGGCAGCCTCAACTACGGCTGGTTCAGCCGCACCTACGACGACTTCGTCTACCTCGACCGCATCGCCGTCGACCCGGGCTTCCGCCGCTACGGCATCGGGCGCGGGTTCTACGCCGAGCTCGTCAGCCGCCTCACGGGCCGCTTCCCGCTGCTCACCTGTGAGGTGAACGTCAGGCCCCGCAACGAGCCGAGCCTGACGTTCCACCACTCGATCGGCTTTCGCGAAGTGGGCCAGCAGGACACCGACGGCGGCAAGAAGACCGTCAGCCTCCTCGCCCTCCCCCTCGACTGATCCGCGCCGGGGCGGGCCGGTCGCTCAGCGGCGGTCCTGCAGGAAGCGGAAGCGGTCGCGCACGGCGGCCACATGGCCGGCCGACACATCGGCCAGCAGGATGCTCTCGGTGTTGGCCGCCGTGGCCAGCAGTTCGCCGAGCGGATCGACGATGCGGCTGTCGCCCGAGTACGCCAGCGTGCCCCCGGTGCCCACCCGGTTGCAGCCCACCACGTAGGCCTGGTTCTCGATTGCCCGGGCCTGCAGCAGGCTCATCCAGTGCGTGCGGCGCGCCTCGGGCCAGTTGGCCGGCACCAGGTACACGTCGGTGGTGGGGGCGAGCTGCCAGAACTCGTCGGCGAAGCGCAGGTCGTAACAGACGAACAGGCTCAGCCGCAGGCCCAGCACCTCCACCTGGGTGAAGGCGTCGCCGGCCCGGAAGTGCTTGTCCTCGCCGCCGAAGCTGAACGGGTGGATCTTGCGGTAGCGGTGCTGCTGGCCGTCGGGCCCGGCGAGCACGAACACGTTGTGCGGACGCTGGTCGTCGGCGGGCGCGTCGGGCGACACCTCGGGGCACGAGCCACCCACCCACACGCCGTGGCGGCGGGCCTGCTCGGTGAGGAACTGCGACGACGGGCCACCGGTGGCCTCACCGAGGTCGGGCCGGTCGGTGGCGAAGCCGGTGGAGAACGTCTCGCTGAGCAGCACCAGTTGCGCACCCGACGTGGCCGCGCCCGCCACCAGCGGGGCGAGGTGGGCGAAGTTGGTGGCCCGGTCGCACCAGGCGATGTCGTGCTGCACCGCGGCGATGCGCACCGTGCCCTCCGGTCGCTCGATCATGCCGCCAACCCCTTCAGTCGCACGACCACTTCGTCGAGCACCTCGGGCCGCTTGCAGAACGCGAAGCGCACCAGGTGTCGGCCCTCGTGCTTGTTGGCGTAGAACACCTCGTTGGGGATGGCCACCACGCCGCACCGGTGCGGCAGTTCGCGGCAGAACGCCATGCCGTCGCCGTCGGCCCGCAGCGGCCGGATGTCGACCGTGACGAAGTAGGTGCCCGACGTGGGGTACACGACGAAGCCGGCCTCGACCAGGCCGGGCAGCAGGCGGTCGCGCTTGGCCTGCATGTCGGCCGACAGTGCCGTGAAGAACTCGGTGGGCAGCGCCAGGCCGCGGGCGATGCCGTGCTGGAACGGCCCGCCGTTCACGAAGGTGAGGAACTGCTTCGCGGTGCGGGCCGCCGCGACGAGCGGGGGTGGGCCGCACAGCCAGCCGATCTTCCACCCGGTGGTGTTGAACGTCTTGCCGCCCGACGAGATGCTGAGCGTGCGCTCGCGCATGCCGGGCAGCGTTGCCATGGCGATGTGCTCGGCGCCGTCGAACAGCAGGTGTTCGTACACCTCGTCGGTGACGACGATGAGGTCGTGCTCGATGGCAAGGTCGGCAATGGCCTGCATCTCGGCCCGGTCGAGCACCTTGCCCGTCGGATTGTGCGGGGTGTTCACCAGCAGCAACTTCGTCTTGGGCGTGATGGCTGCGCGCAGTTCGTCGGGGTCGAAGCCGTAGGCGGGCGGGCGCAGCGTGACCGGGCGGGCCACGGCGCCGGCCAGCGCGATGCACGCCTGGTAGCTGTCGTACATCGGCTCGAACAGCACCACTTCGTCGCCCGTGTCGAGCAGGCCGAGCAGGGCGCCGGCCAATGCCTCGGTGGCCCCGGCGGTGACGAGCACCTCGGTGTCGGGGTCGTAGGCGAGGCCGTAGAAGCGGTGCTGGTGCTCGGCAATGGCCTGGCGCAGCACCGGGATGCCCGGCCCGGGCGGGTACTGGTTCTGCCCGCCGTTGATGGCGTCGATGGCGGCATCGAGCACTTCGCGCGGACCGTCGGTGTCGGGGAACCCCTGGCCGAGGTTCACGCTGCCGGTGCTGACGGCGAGCGCGCTCATCTCGGCGAAGATTGTCGTGCCGAAGCCCTGCAGCTTGGCCGTGAGGTGGGGCAGGCGCTGGCTCGACATCTAGAACCCCTCGAGGTTCTCGGGCCCGAACGAATAGGGCAACAACTGGTCGAGGGTGAGTGTGAGCCGGATGCCGTCGGGGCCGCACGTGTGGACGGGCGTGTCGAGCGCGGCGAACTCGCGGATGCGCTGCCGGCAGCCGCCGCAGCACGACGCCAGTCGGTCGCCGTCGGCCACCACCAGCACCTCGACGATCTCGCGTTCGCCGGCGCCCACCATGGCGGCGATGGCGCTGGCCTCGGCGCAGCAGCCCTGCGGGTAGGCGGCGTTCTCGACGTTGCAGCCCGCGTACACGGCACCGCTGGCGGTGCGCACGGCGGCGCCCACCTGGTAGTTCGAGTACGGCGCGTACGCCCGGCGCTGGATGGCACGGGCGGCGTCGAACAGTTCCTGGATCTCCGGCGTCATCACCGCGACCCTATCCGTCGCCCGCCACCCCGTCCGTGAGCCCAGACCCCCACGCACGTGGTCCATGCTCACGGAGGGGAGGGGACGAAGGGGGAGGTGGAGCGGGGGGTGGCGGCGTGCCACGATGGACACATGACTGAGCCTGCGGACACCGTGCCCGCTTCCACGGGGTCCGGTTCGCCGGAGCCCGAGTCGTTCAGCGGGTCGGCCGCGCGCCGGCCCACGTGGCGACATCGCTTCCTCAACAACCCCGTCGCCCGCACCGTGCTGTCGATCTGGGCGTGGTTCATCCTCGGCCTCGTGGTGTTGATCTGGACCCCACTGGTGGCCATCACGCTGGTAGTGACATACCCCTTCGATCGTGGTCGGTACGCGCCCGGATACCTCTTCCGCAAGCTTGCGGTGGCGCATCAGATCCTGAACCCTCTGTGGACCTTCCGCACCTCGGGCACGATGCTCGCCGACCCGCGGCGGCCGTATGTGGTGGTGGCCAACCATCAGAGCTTCGTCGACATCCTGCTCATCTCGCATCTGCCGTGGGAGATGAAGTGGATGTCGAAAGAGTCGCTGATGCGCATTCCGTTCGTCGGCTGGATGATGCGCATGTCGGGCGATATCCGCGTCGTGCGCGGCCAGAAGGACAGCATCATCAAGGCCATGGCTGCGTGTCGCGATCGCCTCGACAAGAACGTGAGCGTGATGATCTACCCCGAGGGCACTCGGTCGAAGACAGGCGAGGTGGGTCCGTTCAAAGACGGTGCCTTCCGTCTGGCCATCGAGAGTGGTTGCCCCATCGTGCCGATGGCGGTGAACGGTGCGTATTCGGCGTTGGTGAAGGGCGACTGGCGCTTCGGCGTGAGCGACGCCGAAGTTCGTGTTCTCGAGCCCATCAGCACCGAGGGCATGACCCTGGCCGACGTGCCCGAACTGCGCGAACGAGTGCGCGACATCATCATCGCCGAACTGGAGACGATGCGCGCATGAGCACCGGCCCCGCCCACGTGATGACGCCCGAGGTGGCCGACGCCATCGGGGTGGGCAGACCGGTGGTGGCGCTGGAGAGCACGATCATCAGCCACGGGATGCCGTACCCCACCAATGTGGAGATGGCCCGCGAGGTGGAGGGCATCGTGCGCGCCAACGGCGCCGTGCCCGCCACGATCGCCGTGCTCGACGGTCGCTGCCACGTGGGCCTGGGCGACGACCACCTCGAACAACTCGCCACCGAGGACGGGGTGTTGAAGGCCACCACCCGCGACCTGCCGTGGCTGCTGGCCGCAGGCCGCACCGGCGCCACCACCGTGGCCGCCACGATGCGCCTCGCCTCGCTGGCCGGCATCCGTGTGTTCGCCACCGGCGGCATCGGCGGCGTGCACCGCGGCGCCGCCAGCAGTTTCGACATCTCGGCCGATCTCACCGAGTTGGGCACCACACCCGTCGCCGTCGTGTCGGCCGGGGTGAAGAGCATCCTCGACATCGGGCTCACGCTGGAACGGCTCGAGACCCTGGGCGTGCCGGTGATCGTGCACGACAGCGACGAGTTCCCGTCGTTCTACTCGCGCCACAGCGGCTTCCCGGCTCCACGCCGACTCGACACACCTGCGGCCATCGCCGCCCACCTGCATGCCACGTGGGACGTGCTCGGCCTCACCTGCGGGGTCAGCATCGCCAACCCCATTCCCGCCGCCGACGAGATCCCGGTGCACGAGATCAGCCATGCCATCGACGAGGCCCTCGCCGAACTCGATGCGATGGGCGTGGTGGGCCAGGACGTCACCCCGTTCCTGCTCGCGAAGGTGGTCGAGCGGACGGGCGGCCGCAGCCTCACCGCCAACCTCGCCCTGGTGCGCAACAACGCCGCGGTCGCGTCGCAGATCGCCGTCGCCTACTGCGCACTGCTCGAGGGCTGACCGTGGGAGCGGCGGGGGGTGTGAAGCGCCGCTACGAGGAACGCGTCCTGCCCCGGGTGATCGACAAGGCCTGCGCATCGCCGGGGTTCGCCGCGCCGCGTGAAGCAACGGTGGCGGGCACGCACGGCACGGTGCTCGAGATCGGCTTCGGCTCGGGTCTGAACCTGGCCCACTACCCGGCCGCCGTCGAGCGGCTGTGGGCGGTGGAGCCGGCAGGTCGGGCCGTGGAACTGGCGGCTGCCCGCATCGACCGGGCACCGTTCCCGGTGGAGGTGATCGGACTCGACGGCCAGCACCTGCCCGTGGACTCGGCGTCGGTCGACTGCATGGTGAGCACCTTCACGCTGTGCACCATCCCCGATGCGCAGGCCGCGCTCGCCGAGATCCGCCGCGTGCTGCGCCCGGGCGGCACGTTCCACGTGCTCGAGCACGGCCTCGCCGACGACCAGCGGGTGCAGCGGTGGCAACAGCGCCTCACGCCGGTGCAGCGTGCCGTGGCGGGCGGCTGCCACCTGAACCGCCACATCCCCTCGCTGGTCGAGCAGGCCGGCTTCACCTGGTC
>JBEICS010000100.1:0-7042 GCA_040383925.1 Acidimicrobiaceae bacterium
CCGACGCATCTGGCCCTCTTTGCGGCCGATGTTGAAACCGGTGGTCTGCACCTGGCTGTCGGCGTTGGGAAGGCCGGGTCCACCACCGGTGAGCCAGGCGACCTTCTTCCAGCGCAAGAAGTTGGGGAACACGAGCGCCAGCGACAGGGTGACCAGCGCCAGATACACACCCTTGATCCGCGATGCCGGGAACGACACGAGGACACCCACGACAAACGCCACGACGAAGGCGACCGGGAAGGTCCACCACGGGCTCCACCCCCACCGCGACACACAGATGCCGGTGGCGTAGGCGCCGATGCCGTAGAACGCCGAGTGCCCGATGGAGATCTGCCCGGTGTAGCCGAGCACCAGGTTCAGTGCCATGGCCGCGCACATCAAGGTGAGCGCCTCGGTGGCCGAGGTGATGGTGCCGTTGCCGGCCTTGGTGGGCACCCAGATGAGCGTGCCCACCACGATGGCGGCGGCGAACAGACGCAGCGCCCAATGCCCGGCGCTGCCCTCGCGGATGGTGACCAGCGACTTCATACGCGCTCGACCTTCGACGTACCGAACAGGCCGGAGGGTTTGAACAGGAGCACCACCACGATGACGATGAAGGCCACGGCGATCTTCATCTCCTGGCCCACCCACTCGGGCAGGTAGCCGGCCACCATGTTCTCGATCACGCCGATGGCGAGGCCGCCGATGACTGCTCCGCCAGGGCTGTCGAAGCCACCCAACGTTGCAGCTGCCGAGCCGTAGATGAACACCGTGAACATCAGCCCGAGGTTGACGTTGTTGTTGATACCCGCGAACACCACGCCACCAATGGCGCCGATGGCCGCCGCAAGTCCCCAACTGGCCATGAGCACCGTGTTGGTGCGAATGCCCACCAGCTTGGCGCTCTCGATGTTGCTGGCCACGGCCCGCATCGACAGGCCGAACTTGGTCTTGTTGAACAGCAAGAACAGCAGGCCGGTGATGGCCAGCACCAACAGGAACACGCAGATCGACTCGATCTTGATGGCAGCACCGAAGATCGACACGAAGTCGTCGGGCTTGTCGGGGAACAGGCTGGGGAACTCACTCTGCTTGCTGCCCACGCCCGAGTTGGGCAGCAGTTGGTCACCCCAGATGGCGCCGTCGAGCCAGTTCAGGAACTGGAACAGGCCGATGGTGACGATGAACACCGCGAACGGCGACTTCTTGCTGACCGGACGCACGAGCGCCACCTCGGCCACCGCGCCGACCACGAAGCCGACGAGCACACCCACCAGGAGAGCCGGATAGATCGACCAACCCCATTCGCCCATCTGGTACACGACGTAGGTGGCGAACAGGGCCATCTCGCCCTGGGCGAAGTTGAGGTGCCCGGTACCGCGATAGATGATGACGAGACCGAGGGCGATGAGCGCGTACACGCTGCCCTGGCTGAGGCCGTCGAAGAGTCGTTGCAGGAACAGTTCCATCAGAACCCCAGGTACGCCTTGCGCACCGAGTCGTCGGCGCTGAGTTCCTCGGCCGACCCGGTGGCCACGATGCGTCCGGTCTCGAGCAGGTACACCCGGCTGGCGATCTGCATGGCGAGGTTGGCGTTCTGCTCGACGAGGAGCACCGACAACCCGGTCTCGGCATTCAGCCGGGTGATGACCTGGAACAGTTCCTGGGTGATGAGCGGGGCGAGGCCCAGGCTGGGCTCGTCGCACAGCAGCAGACGCGGCCGGCTCATGAGCGCCCGGGCGATGGCGAGCATCTGCTGCTCACCGCCGCTGAGGCTGCCCGCCCGCTGGGTGCGGCGCTCGTGCAGACGCGGGAACACCTCGAACCAGCGGTCGATGTCGGCCCCGACCTCGCGGTCGGAGCGAACGAACGCACCGGTGCGCAGGTTGTCCTCCACCGACAGTTCGGGAAACGTGCCACGCCCCTGGGGCACCTGGGCCACCCCAGCCCGCACGATGGCATCGGGCGAACTCTTGGCGATCGAGTGTCCGTCGAACTCGATGGTGCCGCTGCGACCGATCATGCCGCTGACAGCCCGCAGGGTGGTGGTCTTGCCCGCGCCGTTGGCGCCGAGGATGACCACGATCTCGCCCGAGCCGACCTCGAGCGAGAGATCGTCGAGCACGTTCACCTGGCCGTAGCCGGCACGCACGCCCGAGAGGTGCAGCACGCCGGTCATGCCGTGGTCCCGAGATACGCCTCGATGACGCGCTGGTCGGCCTGCACCTCGGCGGGGGTGCCCTCGGCGATCTTGCGGCCGAACTCCATGGCCACCACCTTGTCGCTGATGCTCATCACCATCGACATGTGGTGCTCGACCAGCAGCACCGTGAGGGCGAACTGGTCGCGGATCTGCACGATGGTGGCACCGAGCTCGTCGACCTCGCTGTGGGTGAGCCCGCTGGCCGGCTCGTCCATCAGGAGGAACGTCGGCTTTGCGGCAAGAGCCCGAGCGATCTCGAGTCGCTTCAACGTGCCGAACGGCAACCCGGCAGCCGGGTGGAACATGAGCGGGCCGAGACCCAGCTGGGTGAGCAGATCGCCCGCGAAATCGCGGGTGCGCCGGTTCTCGCGTGCCACACCGATTCGGGAGATCGCCCGCGCGAAACCGACCTTGCCGTGGCTGTGGGCACCCACCATCACGTTCTCGAGCAGCGACATGGTGGGGAACAGGGCGAGGTTCTGGAACGTGCGGGCGATACCGAGCCGGGCGATGCCGTGCGGGGGCACCCGCAACAGATCGTGGCCACGGAACGTCACCCGACCGACCGTCGGGTCGTAGATGCGGCTGACGACGTTGAACATCGTCGTCTTGCCGGCACCGTTGGGGCCGATGAGGCCACAGATCTGACCGTCGTCGATGTCGAACGACAGACCGTCGAGCGCCACGATGCCGCCGAAGCGGACCGAGACCTCACTCACCTCGAGCAGACTCACCACCGACCTCCTGGAGCCAGGAGGCTACCCCAGGGGTGACGGGAGAGTGAACACTCTTCGGCCGGCATAAAGGATCGGCCGGTGGGTCGGCCTGACTCGTCACCTGCGGTCGGATGCCCATAGCGTTCGGGCCGTGCCTGCTGAACTCCCCGATCTCGAACTGTTCCGCAAAGAAGCCCGTGTCTGGCTGGAAGATCACGCCGAGCCGCTGGCCGAGGTCGACACCGGTGGCGGGAGCGGCGACGACGAGGCGACGGTCGCCGTGTGGGGCCAGGGCAGCGACAGCGTGGCCGTGTTCCACAACATCTCCGAAGACGAAGAGCGTGCCCGGCTCGAGGCCTGCCAACGGTGGCAGCGCCTGAAGTTCGACGCCGGCTATGCCATGTTGAACTGGCCCGAGGCGGTGGGTGGGCGTGGCCTGCCCACCAGCTATCTGCGCGCGTACAACAGCGAAGAGGCGAAGTTCCACGTGCCGTCGGCAGGCGAACTGCCGCCCACCTCGATGGGCCTCATCGCCACCACCGTCGCTGCGTTCGGCACCCCCGAGCAGCAGCAGCACTTCATCGCCCCGCTGATGCGCCAGGACATCTACGGCTGCCAGTTGTTCAGCGAGCCGTCGGCTGGCAGCGACCTCGCCTCGCTCACCACGCGCGCCGTGCTCGACGGCGACGAGTGGGTGCTGAACGGGCAGAAGGTGTGGACCTCGGGCGCCCGCTTCGCCCAATGGGGCCTCGCCATCACCCGCCACGACTGGGACGTGCCCAAGCACAAGGGCCTCACCGCGTTCATGGTGCCCTTCGATGCGCCGGGCGTGGAGGTGCGCCCGATCCAGCAGATGAGCGGTGGCGCCAACTTCAACGAGGTGTTCCTCACCGATGTGCGCCTGCCCGACTCGCTGCGGCTCGGCCCGGTGGGCGAGGGATGGCGGGTGGCGCTCACCTGTCTGGGTTTCGAACGCGACCACTCCGGCGGTGGCGGCGGCGGCCATGCGGGCGGCGGATACCGCCAGGTGCTCGCCGCAGCCGAGCACTTCGGCCTCACCGCCGACCCGGTCATCCGCCAGATGCTCGCGGACCTGTTCATCAACTACAAGGTGGCCCAGTACACCAACCGACGCGCGGCGGCACGGCTGAAGGCCGGCCAGACCCCCGGCCCCGAGGGGTCGCTCGGCAAGTTGATGTGGACCGCCAACATGGCTCGTGTGTCCGACGCGATCTCGTCGATCCTCGGACCGCGCCTCGTTGCCGACACCGGCGAGTGGGGCACCTACGCCTGGAGCGAGCACGTCCTCGGCGCACCCGGCTACCGCATCGCCGGCGGCAGCGACGAGATCCAGCGCAACATCATCGGCGAGCGGGTGCTCGGTCTCGGTGCCGAACCGCGCGTCGACAAGGACATCCCGTTCAGCCAGGCCCAACGCATCACGAAGTCTTGACAAACCAGGGGTAAATCCCGGGCCGCTTCGGCCGATACCTCTGATGTCGACCTGTTCAGGACGACATCGTGGAGGAGGTGAACGGCATGATCGACGGCAAGCACATCGGGGCCCCGAGCCCGTTGTTCGTCCGAAGGGTCGGTGAGCAGCTGGCGTCCGTGCGGGCGGCATCGCGTCGACCGCTGTGGTACATCGCCCGCAAGAGCCAGGGCCGCTTCACCACGGCAACTCTGCGCGACGCCGAGGCCGGCCTGCTGCCCCTCGACGCCGTCACCGTCGCCGATCTCGCCAAGGCCTATGGCTGCGACGTCACCGAGCTGCTGCCCGATCGCCGCGACGGCGTCACCATCAACCCCGAGGGCCTCATCAGCGCCGGCGGCCGGTCGGTGCCGTTCCAACCCGACGACCCCACCTCGGTGGTTGCCGCCTACTTCTCGCTCGTGCGCTCGTTGCGCTCGATGTCGGAGCACGACCCGCTGCCCTTGCGCCGCAACGACGTGAGCGTGATCGCCCAGTTCCTCGGCGAACAGGGCGAGCGGTCACAACTGCTCGAGGCCATCGTGGCGGTGGCCGAGGCCCAGCGTCGGGTCACGGTGAGCAGCCTGCTCGTCGGTGCGGCCTCTGCCGGGCTGATCGATCTGCCCACCACATCGGCCGCACATCGCTCGGCCGCCGAGCACGAAGCCGAGGTGCACGGCGTGCAGCTGTACTACACCAGCGATGCTGCCTCGCCGGTGTAGTTCCCGCACCCCGGCGCGCTGCCGGTCGGCTATCGCTTCGGGTTCGACACCACCTTCGACACGGCGACAGCGCCGTCGTCGCGGATCAGTTCGAGCACCGCAGCCGCAATGTCGTCGGCGCTGAGCAACGGCGTGGCAGCAATGATGGGCTCGAGCCAGCGCGCCGGCCGAGTGCCGTCGCCCGTGTGCTTGTGGGTCATGTCGGTGTCGACCATGCCCGGCAGCACTGCGTTCACGCGGATGCCTTCAGCGGCGAACCCGGCGCAACTCTCGGTGATGCGCACCACGCCGGCCTTCGTGGCCGAGTAGACGGGGTCGTTGGGCATGGGCGCCAACGCGGCGACCGATGCCGTGTTCACGATGACGCCGCCGCCTCGACGGCGCAGCGCACGAATGCCCTCCTGGGTGCCCATCGCCACCCCGCCGAGGTTCACACCGATGACGGCCATGATCTTCTCGAGCGGCGCATCGGGCCATACCGGTTCGCCACAGATGAGGCCGGCGTTGTTGTGCACGATGTCGACCCCGCCGAAGGTGTGCTCGGCGGCGGCGAACATGGCGCGGACGTCGTCGGGGTTCGATACATCGGCCCGCACGGCCCTCGCACGCCCACCCGTGGCGATGATGGCGTCGACGGTTGCCTGTGCCCCCTCGAGGTGGATGTCGGCCACCACCACCGCTGCACCGGCCTGTGCCAGAGCGACGGCGGTGGCCCGTCCGATACCGGTGCCGGCACCGGTGACCAACGCGACCCGACCAGCGATGTCCATCGGTTACTCGATGCTCCCGATCTGGGTGCCGACCTCGTAGGTCTCACCTTCCTCGCCGCTGATGCGCACCACACCTGCCACGGGCGCTTCGATCTCGTTCTCGACCTTGTCGGTCTCGATCCGGTACAGCGGATCGCCCGGCGCCACCGAGGCCCCATCGGCGACGAGCCACTCGACGAGTGTGCCCTCGGTCATCGACACGCCGAGTTTGGGGATGCTGATTGGGGTAGCCATGACGGGTTTCTTACCCGACCGGCGTGGGATGCTACGAACCGTGATCCCCGAACACGCCCCCGACCCTTCCGTGCCTTCGGACGACTCCCCCGGCGACACCGTGCTGCCCTGGTGGCACAACCCGGTGAACCTCGTCGTGACGGCCATCGCCCTTGCCGTGCTGGCCGGCGCCCTCGGCTGGGTGGTGGGCAACAACCGCGCCCTGCCCGACCCCACGCCCACCGACACCGGGTTCCTGCAGGACATGCGGGTGCACCACGAGCAAGCGGTGCAGATGTCGCTCATCTTCCTCGACCGCCCCGACACCGACCCGGCGCTGCAGACCATCGCGCGCGAGATCGTCGTCGGCCAGAACATCGAGATCGGCCGGATGATCCAGTTGTTGCGCGACTTCGGTGCGTCAGAGGTGAACGAGACCGACACGGCAATGGCATGGATGGACGAACCGGTCGCGCTCGACCGCATGCCCGGACTGGCCACGGCGGCCGATATCGACGTGCTGCGCGCCGCAACCGGCGCCGAGGCGGATCAGACCTTCGTCACGCTGATGACCGCCCATCACCAGGGCGGTGTCCACATGGCCGAGCACGCCGCGATGCACGCCGGCACCGACGAGGTGCAGAAGATGGCAGCGTCGATGGTGAAGGGCCAGCGTGGCGAGATCGACGAGATGGCGACACTGCTCGCCGCCAGCCAGGGCTAGGCCCAACCAGACCTAGCGCAGGGTGCTGCGGACCGCTGCCTCGATGTCGGCCTGCTGCGGGATGAAGTCGGCCTCGAGGTTCGAGGCGTAGGGCACCGGGGTGTTGGCCCCGCCCACGCGGCGCACCGGCCCGGCCAGTTCGCCGAACAGTTCCTCGTGGATGCGGCTCGACAGTTCGGCGCCGAAGCCGCACACCTGCACGGCCTCGTGGACGATGACGGCCCGCTTGGTCTTGGCCACC
>JBEICS010000101.1:0-7018 GCA_040383925.1 Acidimicrobiaceae bacterium
GTCGACGTGGTGGCCAACCCGCGTGGCTTCGAGTACCTGCGGCGCGACTGCGACAACATCTGCACCTGGTTCGAGTCGCGAGGTGTCGTCGTGGCTGACGCGGACGACCTGTTCGACGACCTCGCCCGACGGATCGCTGCGCGGTGACGCTCGATCGACTCGATCAGCGCGGGTTCAGCCGAAGGGCCGGGTGCCGTCGACGACGAGGTGGGCGCACGCGACAGGGTCGTCGCGTTCGATGTAGGCCATCTCGTTCGGCATCCACACGGTCTCCCACGTGGCTCGCGACGCCTCGCCGTCGCGGGCAACGCCGCGCTCGAGACGCACGGCGGGAGGAGCGTCGACCCACACCCGCACGGCGAGGTCGGCGCGGAACATCTGGTGGAGCGCGCAGACCCCCTCGACGATGACGAGACCCTCGGGGTGCACCCGGCGTCCGGGGTGCAGCGTCTTGGCCGCCCAGTTCCACGAATCGAACTCGGCGACCGACCCGGCCAGCAACTGATCGAGCACGGCGACCCGCAGGTGGCCGAGGTCGAACGACGACCCGGTCCAGAACTCGTCGGTCGCCACGACCTGAGCGCCCTCGACCCGTTCCGCCAGGCGCCGGGCGAGGGTGGACTTCCCGGCCCCACCGCAGCCGCCGATGCCCAGCACGGTGATCGGTTCGTGTCGCCGTGCATCGACCAGCGACAGGATCGACTCGAGCGGCGTCGCTGGAACCATGCGGAGCGAGTGTACCGAGGGCTGTTCCGCGCGACCGGGGAGGTGCCGGGCACAGCGAACCGGGCACGGCTTGCCTACTGTGCGGCGATGACCATCGACGTCCGATCGCACCGCGGTATCCGCTTCGCCACTGCAGCCCGTTTCGAACCTCCCGTGTTGGTGCCCTTCGACCCCGAGGCGGGAGTCGCCGGAGCATCGGGCCCGGTGTGCCCGCAGGTGCCCGGGATGCTGGAACGGCTGCTGGGCATCGAGACGTCGTCGATGGACGAGGACTGTCTGTTCCTCGACGTGTTCGCTCCCGCCGACGCGCGGCCGGGGTCGGACCTGCCGGTGCTGGTGTGGATCCATGGCGGCGCCTACCTGAACGGTGCGGGATCGATCGCCTGGTACGAGGGCAGCCGCCTGGCCGCCCGCGGTGCGGTCGTGGTGAGCATCAACTACCGCCTGGGTGCGCTCGGCTTCATCGGCGGCGGCAACTGGGGCACGCTCGACCAGATCTGCGCGCTCGAGTGGGTGCAGCGCCACATCGCTTCCTTCGGCGGCGACGCCGGGAACGTGACCATCTTCGGCGAGTCGGCCGGTGGTTCGGCCGTCCTGTCGCTGTTGGCTGCGCCCGCGGCGTCCGGGCTGTTCCACCGGGTGTGGGCGATGAGCCCGTCGATCAACCAACTGCGCACGCTCGAACGTGCCGACGAGTGGGCGGCCGCGTTCTTCAGCGCCGCCGGCGTGGCGGGCCTCGACGATGCGCGGAGCCTGCCGATCGACCGCGTCCTGGCCGCGCAGGCCGAGGTGATGGCGATGCCCAACACCGGCTACGACATGTTCAGCCCCGCAGCGGGTGGCGCCGGCCTGCACGACGACATCCTGGCGGCCGCAGCGGCCAACCCGGTGCCGGTGAGCATCGGCACCAACCGCGACGAGAGCCTGCTGTTCCTGGCCTTCGACCAGACGTTGGCGAGCGCTGGCGACGACCGGTGGATCGAGTACCTCGAGCAGCAGTTCGGCGAACACGCCGACCGTGCCCGGGTTGCGTACGAGGCCGCCCGGCCCGGCGCATCGACCGTGGCCCGCATCGCCGCGGTGCAGACCGACGCCACGTTCCGTCGGCCCGCACAGCGCCTCGCCGAGGCGCGGGCCGCAGCGGGCGCGCCCACCTGGATGTACTGGTTCACCTGGGCATCACCGGCGTTCGGCGGCATGCTCGGCTCGGCCCACGCCCTCGACATCCCGTTCGCGTTCGACAACGTGCACGCACCGGGCGCTGCGATGCTGCTGGGTGACGGTGCCGAGCTGCCGGTGTTGGCGGCGCGCTTCGCCGACGAGATTGCGGCGTTCGCTGCAACCGGTGAGGCGCGCTGGCCGCGCTTCGACGGCGACCAGCGGGCCACGCTGCGGTTCGACGCCGAGTTCGAACTGGTGCACGACCCCGAGCCCGAATTGCGCCGACTGCACCCGTGACGGCCGCACGCCGCCGGTGCTGCGTCAGCTGCTGCCGACGGTGACCATCCGCTCGAACACGAACTCGTGCTTCAGGAACGACGTATCGCGCTCGTGGCCCGGCACCGGAGCGATGAGCGGCGACATCTGGATGAGTCGCCAACCGTCGCGCAACGCGTCGACGCCGGTGCTGTAGGGCGGGTCGTCGCGCAGGCCGGGGCCCGCACCGTCGGCGCCGTCGAAGAAACTCCAGCCGAGCACGCGGCTGTCGAGCGACGAACTCGCCAGCCACATCATCAGCACCTGTTGCCGGGTCTGCCCGGGTGTGTCGTTCATGCCGGGTGGCTCATGCCGGTGCCAGCGCAGCACGGCGCTCGGTGCGGGTGAGGTACCAGTCGACGTCGAAGCCGGTGTCGCCGGTGAGGTAGCGCCACAGCTTGGCCCGCTGCACGGTCTCGAGGCGGTTCACCGACGGCTCGTACCAGGGCTCGCTGCGACGCAGTTCGGCGGCCACGGTGCCCGGTTCCATGCGGGCGAACATGTGGTCGTCGGCTCGGTTGCGGGCGGCGAGGTCGCTGGTGTCCCACAGCCGCACCTGCGGCTGGGTGGGGTTCAGGCGCAACTTGCCCATCACCCGGTCGCGGCTGCCGTGGTTGGGCGCGCCGGCGTGCCACAGGCCTTGGTGGAAGATCACCACGGTGCCGGCGTCGCCGCTGAAGTACTGCTCGCCCGCAAGGTGGTGGTAGCGGGCGACGTCGTCCATGTTCACCCGGCGCAGGTGGCTGCCGGGCACGAAGCGGGTGCCGCCTTCACGCGGCGCGACGTCGTGGGGGAACCAGAACAGTTGGATGTCGAAGGCGAGCCCTTCGTCGATGATGGCGTCGCAGTGCAGGCCCTGGGCGTTGAGGTCGCCGGCGGTCTTGATGTGGACGAAGTGGTGGTCGACCACCGGCGCAGTACCGACGAGCGAGGCGATCGCTCCCGCGATGGTGGGCACCCGCACCATCCGGCCGAAGGCGGAGTCGGGTGCGTACGCCTCGTGCAACGGCGTACCCGAGCGTGGGAGCTCGGGGCCCTCGTGGTGGGCGGCGTGGCCTGCTGCGACACCGCGGAACTCGTCGAGCCACGACCGATGCAGCGCCGGCAGCTCCACGAGTGCCTGGCGGTTGATCTCGTCGGGTACCACTGCATCGAAACGCAGGAACCCGCGAGCGACGAACGACGCCATCTGGTCGGTGGTCAGCAGCGGTAGGTCACCCATCGGTCGTCCCCTCGAACACGGTGTGGCCGACAGTCAACCACACGGTCGTCGACCCCCTGCCAGTCCGCGCCGGCACGTGCCAGGTGCTGTACTTCGACCATCGAGGGCAAGGGCGCTGCGACCGGTCGACACCCGACCAGTGGAACCGCGACCGGTGGGCCGACGACGTCGTCGAGTCGTGCGCGGCACTCGGCATCGTGAAGCCGTTCGTGCTGGGGCTGAGCTTCGAACGCTTCGCCGGTTCCGGCCACGGCGTGTTCCGCGACGAGCCCGACACTTTCTTCGACGTGCTGCGTTCGTTCATCACCCACCATCTACCCTTCGACTAGGGCCGCGGAACGGCTGCGCCCGCTCGAGTGGGGGCGTGGCCGGGTGACGCTGCTGGGCGATGCGTGCCACCCGATGTTGCCGTTCATGGCGCAGGGTGCCTGCCAGGCCATCGAAGATGCTGCGGTGCTCGGTCGCTGCCTCGACGAGGCCGACCGCACCGGGGTGACGGCCGCGCTCAGGCGCTACAAGGACAACCGGCGCGACCGCACCGCCACAGTGCAACGTCTGTCGTGGCGCAATCGCGACGTGTTCCACCTCGCCGATGGCGACCAGCAGCGGGCGCGCGATGCAGCGTTCGCTCGCACACCACCCGACGTGTTACCCAACGACTGGTTGTACGGCTTCGACCCGACGACCGAGCCCCTCGTCTGAAGCACCGCCAACGGATGGCGGCGAGCGCCGGTGGGGCTACTGCGCCACCCAGCCGCCGTCGACCGGAACCGTGACACCGGTGACCATCGCGGCTGCCGGTGAGGCGAGATGCACCACGACGTCGGCGACCTCTTCGGGGGTGGCGAGCCGGCCCAGCGGGATGCGGCCGATGATGAGCTGGCGCAGGTTCGGGTCGGCGAGGGCGACGGCGGTGCGGGAGGTCTCGACCACGGTCGGTGCCACACCGTTCACCCGGATGCCCTTCTTGGCCAACTCGATCGCCATCGACTTGGTGAGGCCTTCCACGCCGAACTTCGCTGCGCAATAGGCGGTCTCGTATGCGCCGCCGACGAGGCCGAGCTGCGACGACATGTTGACGATCGCCCCCGACGACTCGGCAGCGATCACGCGACGGGCAAAGGCCTGCGACATGTAGAACGTGCCCTTCACGTTGACCGCCAGCAGCTCCTCGAGCAGCTCCGGCGTGACATCGAGGAACGCAGTGGGCTTGTCGGTGCCTGCGTTGTTCACGAGGATGTCGACGCGCTCGAGCGAACCGACCGCGGCGTCGACCTGGGCGGGGTCGGTGATGTCGCACGGAAGCACCCAGGCGGCACGGCCGAGCGCCCTCACCTGGTCTGCCACTGCGGTGAGTTCGTCGGTCGAGCGCGCGATGAGCGCGACGTCGGCGCCAGCATCGGCCAGCGCGAGGGCGCAGGCCGCACCGATGCCGCGACCGGCACCGGTGACGATCGCGGTCGTTCCCGCCAGGGGAGTCGGGTTCATGGGTTCCTCCGGATGTTCAGTGCAGGCCGAGGACGGCCTCGGCGTGTTGTTGGATGGTGGCCGCTGCCTCGACCGCGTCGAGGCGGCCCTCGAGCGCAGCCTGGATGGCGCTCCAGCCGGCGTCCTCCACAGCGGGGAAGCCGACCAGCGGCGGATAGCAGATCATCGCCTCGTCGATGGTGCGGCGCGTGATGTCGAGGCGGCGGCGATCGGTGTCGTTGCTGGGTCGTACAGCGGCGAACGCGGCTTCGTGCGCGCACACGTTGCCGCCCTCGGCGTCGAGTCGGTTCACGCCTTCGCTCATCAGCAGGTGCAGCACGCTGAGCGCAGCATCCACGTCACCGCAGGTTCGGGGAATGGCCCATGCGTGGCACCCGGAGTAGCTGACCCTGCGCTGGGCACCGGCGGGATACAGGTACGGGGCGAGGTGCTCGGCGATGGGCGAACGCGAAATGGGCCCCCATCCGCCGGGCCAGGCAGCGGCGGCATCGACGCGGCCGTCGAGCAGCGCTGCATCCACCTGGTCGTAGTGCCAGGTGGGCAGATCGGCGGGTGCGCGGCGAGCGAGTTCGACGAGCGTCTCGATCGCCGCCACCGCTTCGGGTGTCTGCATCGTGGGTGTTCCGTCGGCAGCGAACAGATCGCCTCCCGCCCCGGCCACGAGTTCGAAGAAGGTGCCGAACAGGCCCGATTCGCGCCCGGGGAACCCGAACACGGTGCTGCTGCCCAGCAGGTCGGCCCAGGTGTCGGGCGGCGACTCGACGCGGTCGGTGCGCACCCACAGCACGCGCACGTCGATGAGCCGAGGTACGCACCACAACGTGTCGGCGAAGCGGCACAGGTCGACGGCCAGCGGGGCCAGCGCGGCGAGTGCATCGCGGTCGACCAGATCGTCGAGCGGGTGCAACCACTGCGCCTGCGACGGGGCGTACTTGGCATGTGTTGCCAGCACGTCGATCCGCTCGCCAGCGGCGAGCATCTCGGCGACGGTGCGGTTGAGCGTGGGGTGATCGGCGTGCACCACCACCTCCACGTCGATCGCCGCATCGTCGAACACGCGGTAGAGGTGGTCGTACATCGGGCCACGGACCAGGGCGACGCGCAGTGCCATGGTCAGCTCGCCGGCTCGATGTCGATCGACACCACGGTGGCGTACTCGTCGAGCAGATGCTCGGGTACGAAGATGCGCACCTCGCCGTCGGGGTCGGGCAGACGCTGGTCCATGATCATCGCCCGTGTCTCGAAGGCGAGTTCGGTGCCGCTGGCCAATTCGACGACACGTGCGATGCGCCGGATGGGAAGGCCACGAACGGTGATCGACTCGTAGGGGCGAGCGAGCAGGAAGAGGTTGATGCGCTGATCGCGTCGGGTGGACGGGCCGTAGAACTGCCATGACTCGAGCCCTGCGACGGTGCCGTGGACGGCGCTGTGGTGGCGCTCCATCCAGCGCCCCACGTCGTCGAGCCGTTCGAGCTGCTCGGGTGGTATCGACCCGTCGCCGCGAGGGCTGACGTTCAGCAACAGGTTGCCGCCGCGGCCGGCCGTCTCGCAGAGCAGGTGCACGATCTGCCGCGACGACTTGTAGTGCGGGTCGTCGGTGTTCCAACCCCAGCTCTCGTTCATCGTGAGGCACGACTCCCAGCGGCCGGCAGGACTGGTGGCCGGGATGAACTGTTCGGGTGTCTCGAAGTCGCCTTGGCCGGGGAGTCGGTTGTTGATGAGCGTGCCCGGCTGCAGCGTGCGCACCAGCTCGGCGATCTCGGCCGGACGCCACCACTCGGCCGGCCGCTCCCAGGCACCGTCGAACCAGACCACGTCGATCGCGCCGTAGTCGGTGAGCAACTCGGTGAGTTGCGCGGCCAGGTACTGGCGGTAGCGGTCGGCCTGTTCGGGCGTGGGAAGCGGCGGCGACGCGCCGAACACGTAGGGCTTCATCGCCTCGGTGACGGCCGGGTAGTCGGGGTGGTGCCAGTCGGAGAGCGAGAAGTAGGTGCCCACGCGGAGACCTTCGGCACGACACGCGTCGAGGGTCTCGCGTACCAGGTCGCGGCCGCACGGGCTGTGCATCACCGTGTGGTCGCTCACCTTCGAGTCGAACATGGCGTA
>JBEICS010000102.1:0-6917 GCA_040383925.1 Acidimicrobiaceae bacterium
CGGCTGCTCGAGGACGGTGTGCAGCACGGTGACGACGGGTCGGTGCACGCCGTCGAGGATGCCGAGCACCTCGTCGCCGTCGACACCACCGAAGATGCCGAACTCGTGCTGCACCACCACCACGTCGAAGCCGTTCAGCCACGACGAGGCCGCGCCCACCGAACGCCGGTCGCCGCGCACCACTTGGTACACCACTTCGTCACGGGCCAGACGGGGTGCGTCGACCACCTCCACCATGCCTACACGGCATCCGTCACCCTCGGCGCGCAGCGAGTCGCCGAGCGCTGCGGCGAACGTCGCCAGGCCGCACTCGGTCGGCGGGAACGTGCCCACCATGCCCACCGACACGCCCGGCTGCCAGCCTCCGGTCATCGACCATTCGTTCATGAGTACCCCTGCTCCAGTCATGGATGCATCCCACCAACTCGGCAGGGTGAGCCACTAGGGACCATCGGCCCCGAGGCAGCGCCGAAGCGTCACTCGATCGGGTGCTTGAAGAGGTAGGCGAGCAGTTCCTGCAGGCTCGCCGTGGCGATGGCGACACAGCTGTCGGCTGCCCCGTAGTACATCCGCAGGGTGTCGCCGTCGGGGTCGAGGATCCATCCGCACGGGAACACCACGTCGGGCACGTCGCCCGCGATCTCGTACGGCGCGCACGGACCGAACACCCACTCGTTCCCCCGCGCGATCAACCGCTCGGGATGCTCCTTGTCGAGCAGTGCGAGGCCGAGCCGGTACAGCGACCCCGACACCGTCACCCGCACGCCGTGGTAGAGCACCAGCCATCCCGCAGGCGTCTCCATCGGCGGTGGCCCGAGGCCTACCTTGTTGGCATCCCACCAGCCTCCGCGGCGAGCCTCGATGATGGGCTGCGGATCGCCCCAGTTCACCAGGTCGGGGCTCCACGAGATCCAGATGTGCGCGCCCATCTCGCGGAAGTTCGGCACGGGTCGGTGCAACATGGCCCACCGACCGTTGATCTGCCGCGGGAACAGCGCAGCGTCCTTGTCCTCGGGCACGGCCATCACGCCCTGGCGTTCGAAGGTGACGAAGTCGGTGGTGGTGGCCCGGCACACCACCGGGCCGGCCGTCGAGAAACCGGTGTACAGGATGTGGAACGTGTCGTCGATTCGGGTGATGCGCGGGTCTTCCACACCCCACTGCTCGGCCCACCAGGCCTGGTCGGGTACCAGACTGCGGTCGGGTTCCACCGTCCAGTCGGAGTACCCGTCGGCGCTACGCGCCACCACCAGCCGCGACAGGCCGGTGCGATCCTCGACGCGCGCCAGCAGCAGCGTCTCATCCTCGAACATCACTGCTCCGGGGTTGAACACGGTGTTCTCCATCTTCGGCAGGTCGAGGCCGCGCAGGATGGGGTTGTGGGCGTAGCGGTGGAACAGCTCGCGTGGGTCGTGGGGGTGCTCGGCCACGGTCAGTACCGGTACAGCGCGCCGAACGGCGCACCGTCGGGCAGGCGATCGGGCGGCACCAGGTGCACCGCTGCCTGGGTGCGCAGTGCGTCGGTGACCGCAAGGTTCACCAGGTCGATGGCTCCCGGCACACGCTCGTCGAGCCGTGCGGTCGAGTCGGGCCAACGGGCCCACCACGGCGCCACCCCACCGACGAGCAGGCTGAACACCGCTCCCTCCCCCAGCGCGGTGAGCACCTCGGCCGTGTCGATACCGGCCAGGCCCGTGCCCAGCAGCGTGGCGAAGCGCTCGAGCGCCGGCTCGACCGTCGCTGCCGATGCCACCTCGGCCGCCACACGGCGGCGCAGTTCGTCGTCGCCCACACGCACTGTGCTGCCCACCTCCATCCCGAGCGACCACGGGTGCCGGCTCACGGCTCGGTAGCGCGCCACCATCGGCCCCGAGCCGGCCACCACCAGCGGATGGGTGCGGTCGGCTCCCACATGGGCCAGCACGGCGTGGTCGACGAGATGGAAGAAGCGGTCGAGCCGTGCCTTGCGGTCTTCCTGTTGGGCACCGCTGCCGTGCCCACGGCGCACGGAGGTTCCTCGCCCGGTCTGTCCAGCGGAATGCGCACCGCTGTACCGCTCGGTCTTCTCGAACCAGAGGGCTTCGTCGATCGAGCGGGGGAGATCGGGCACGGTGCATTCGTGCAGCGCCGTCGCACCCACGTGGTACAGCCGCAGGTGCTCGCTGCCCAGCGCCAGCACATGGCCACCGATGCTGGGGTCGACGCTGGGCAGCAGCGGACTCACCTCGAACCGGTCGGCCACCACGCACATCGGTTCGATGCGCGTGCCCACTTCCATCTCGGCGGAAAACCCGGGGCTGACGAAGAACGCCACCGACTCGCCGTGCTCCGCCACCACCCGGCGCGCCAGCGCGTCGGTCAACGGTGCGAGCAGCGCGCCGACGTCGATGCTCGACCGCCACGCATCGAGGCCTGCTCGCGCCTGGTCGATCAACCGGTCGAGCACCCCGTGGTCGAGCCGGTCGTCGGGGTGCCGTCGATCGATCGGCATCAGCACCGACACGCTCGGCGCTGCACTGTGACGGGCCAGTTCGGTGAGGCGCGCCAAGGTGATCGTGGGCGGTACGGGAGGTGCGATGGTTGCCATGGCGCGCACGGTACGGAGGCAATCCCCGGATCATCAGCGTCGGGGGTCGGTCGGCACCCGGCCAAACGCCTCTTCAGGTCGGGCTCATCGGCACTGTGATCGGTACAGATGTGTGGGGGACCTGCCGACGCGTGGCCCGTGACCGCTGAGACAATCGACTTCCATGAGCAGTCGAACGGCCCTCACACCCCATGTCCAACGCGTGGCCGATCGGCCGGTCGTCGAGTTCGGCGCCGTGCCCGGATACGGCCCCCTCTTCAACGCCGGTCTGCTGCACCGCGACGGCCGCTATCACCTCTTCGCGCGTGCCATCCGCGACGGCTATTGGCGCAACGAAGGGCCCGGCCCACGGTTCCACGACTACATCTCCGACATCGTCGTGTTCACCTCCACCGACGGTGAGACCTACGAGTTCGGCTACGTGCTCGCCACGGCCGACGCCGACGAGATCTGGAGCTTCGAGGACCCTCGTGTGCAGACCGTCGTGCACGACGGCGACGAGCACATCCTCATGACCTACACCCGCCTGCCGTCGCCAGAGCGCGGCGGCCCGTGGCGCATCGGCGCGCACCGCCTCGAGTACCGCGACGGCCGCTTCCACCTCGACGAGGCCAGCGGTCGACACCTCGGCCCCGACGATGTGCCGAACAAGGACGCCGTCATCTTCTCGCTCGGCGACGGACGCGTGGCGATGATGCACCGCATCCACCCGAACATGCAGGTGGCCGTGTTCGACGACCTCCACCACCTCTGGAATGCCGACGATGCCTACTGGGCCGACCACCTCGCCGACCTCGCCCGGCACACCATCATCGAGCCGGGCGGTGGTGCATCGGGCGTGGGTGCTGGCGCTCCCCCGGTGGTCACCGACCGTGGCCTGCTGCTGTTCTTCCACGAACGCTCGATCAGCGGCGTCTACACGATCAACGTGGCCCTCCTCGACCCCGACACCGCACAAGTCGTCGCCATCCTGCCCGACGCCCTGATGGAGCCCGAGTTGCCGTGGGAACGGGTGGGCGACGTCGACGAGGTGGTGTTCGTCCAGGGTGCGCACCGCCGCTCCGATGGCACCATCTACCTCACCTACGGCGCCGCCGACCGGTGCGTCGGCGCAGCCACGGTCGACGAGCAGGCCCTGCTCGACGCGCTCGTGCCACTCGTGGCCTGACGGCAGGTCGACCGCACGCCGTTCGGCCCTGGTGGGCGCTCGACGACCGCACGACCCTGACGACATGCGAATCGAAGAGATGGCCCTGCGGCCCGTCGTGGTGCTGCCACCGCTCGCCACCCTCGCCGACGCGGCCGCCACGATGGCCGACCAGGGCGTCGGCTCGGTGGTGGTGGTCGACGACCGCGATCACATCGTCGGCATCGTCACCGACCGCGACCTGGTGGTGCACGGCATCGCCCGTGAGGTGCCACTCGACGGCCGGATCGACGGAGTGATGACCCTCGACGTCGTGTCGGTCGATGCCGCCACCGACGTGCGCGACGTGGTGCGTCTGTTCGGCCGACACTCGTTCCGCCGGCTGCCCGTGACGAGTCACGGTCGTGTAGCGGGCATGGTGTCGCTCGACGACCTGATCGTCGCGTTCGCCGAGGAGTTCGCCGAGATCACCCGCGGGGTGGCGGGACAGTTGATGTTCCCGAAGGCGGGCGATCCAGCCGAGCCACCGGTGCGGGCAGCAGCCACCAGCCGCTGAGCAACGCCCCGAGCGCGACCGCAGCCGTCGCCACCGACGACGGCCCACGCAGACCCACGAGCGCCGCGCCCACCGCGGCCAGCACCACCCCGGTCGAGGCTGCCACGGCGCCGCGCTCACGCCCGCCAGGGCGGCCGAGCCGCCGGTCGACCAGCACCTGGCGGACTCGGGCACTGATGGCCACCAACGCCGCGGTGACGGCCAGCACCGCCCCCCACCACAGCGGCCGGGTGACCCACCACCAACCGGTCGAGCGCTCGGGCACGGCGAGCCCGAGGGCCACCACCCCACCGCAGAGCGCAAGGGCGGTGAGGTGCCACACGTACACACCCACTGCCACGCGGTTACCGGCGCGCACAGCGGCGCGCCGCCGAGCCCCCACACGGTCGAGGGCGCCGGCCAGCACCAGCAGCACCCCCACCTGCGCCACGGCGGCCACCGCCGTGAACAGCGTGGGCGGGGTGGTGTTCGAGCGACGGCCGGCCACCGCGTCGATGAGCGCCGGCTCGTACCCGCCGCGCCACACCAGCACCGCACCCACGACTGCCGCCACGAGCGCGATCAGTGCCCCGGTGCGTCGTTCACGCCAACGGTCGAACCGCTGATCGCGCCACCAGGCACCGAGCAGCCACGGCACACCCCAGGCGGGCAGGAAGCCGAACCACCCGATCCACTGCGGCGCATCGCCCCCGAAGCGAGCCAGGTCGAGCACCGCCACCAGCACGAGACACGACCCCACGGCCACCGCCGGCCGCCGGGCCAGTGCGGCCAGCCGCGCCCCGGACGCGGCGAAGGGCAGGTAGGCGGCCAGGAACCACAGCGGCTGGGTGGCGATGCGCGCCCCGTCGCCCAGCACGCCCCGCTCGCCCGTCGCCAGACGCTCCACCACCGCCGGCACGTACCACACCAGCACCACCACCGCACCAAGGCCCACCACGGTGCGCAGGCGCGGCGCTGCCCGCAGCACCGTGCCCGACGCATTCGCCCATCCTGCGGCGGCGAAGAACACCGGCATCGGGGCCAGCAGGCTCAGCCAGGCCAGGTCGGGGTGCAGCGACAGCAGGTTGGCGCCGCGCAGCGCTCCGTCGGGACCGCGGTCGATGACGGCCAGCAGCAGGTGACCGGCCACCACCATCGCCAGCGCGCCGACGCGGGCGACGTCGATGGCATCGCGGCGAACGGTGTCGCGGTGAGCGGGATCGGGCGGCCCTGGCACGGCCGCCATCGTCTCAGAGTTCGACGCTGGTGAGGTCGTCGCCCAACACGATGTCGCCGGCGAAGTGCTCGGCAGCGAGCGCCCGCCACTCGTCCTCCTGGCCGGGTTGCATCGGGGGCACGTAGTGAGTGAGCACGAGGGTGCGCACCCCCGCCCGTGTGGCGGTGCGCGCCGCGTCGGCCACGGTGGAGTGGTAGTCGAGGATGTCCTGGAAGCGCTGGTTGGGAACCATCCGCACGATGTCGTCGCGCAGCACGGTCTGCACGTACGCGTCGGCGCCGCTGCAGATGTCGTCGAGCGAGGCGCACGGCACACCGTCGCCACCCAGCACCACGGTGCGGCCGTCGGCCTCCACCCGGTAGGCCACGGTGGGCTCGACGGGGCGGTGATCGGTGGCGGCGACCCGCACGTCGAGACCGGCGATCGACAACTCGTCACCCGGGCTCACCTCGGTCACCTCCACCGTGGGTGTCCACGTGAGGTCGGCGTGGTGGTCGAGTCGGTACGAGATGTCGGGGGCCAACGCGGCGAGCGTTGCCTGCACCACCTCGGCGGTACGCGGCGGCCCCACGATGCGCAACGTCGCCTGCGTCGGGTTCATCACCCAGTGCGTGGTGATGACGTCGTTCAGGTCGGTGAGGTGGTCGCTGTGCAGGTGGGTGAGCAGCACCGCGCCCAGCATGGGTGGCAGCACCCCCGCAGCGGTGAGGCGCATCACCACACCTCGTCCGCAGTCGACCAGCAGGTGCGTTCCTGCAGCCGACACGAGGGTTGAGGGGCCGGCGCGCCGCGGGTCGGGAAGCGGGCTACCGGTGCCGAGGAGGGTGATCTTCATCGGGCGACCGTATCATCTGACAGCCGGGCTGCCAGATGTTCGCCCACCCATCGTTCCGGTGCATGCGACGGCCGGCGGGCCCGCCCGGAGTGGCGGCTCCGGAACGGGGCCAGCCGGCCGACGTCACTCAAACGACAGTCCGGGTCGCTCCTGGCGGATGCAACGGTTTCGACGTACGAGCAGGCGATATCCCCCACCGCCGAACCCGCCATCGGTAACGGTCGCGCCGCGACGCATGTCGCCGGCTGCAGACCGGGGGGTCGGGGGCCGTGCATCCACAAGGAGGTTCCCATGGAACAAGGAATGTCTCGGCGCCTGGCCGCTGAGCTGATCGGCACGTTCTGGCTCGTGCTCGGCGGCTGCGGTACGGCCGTGTTCGCCATCATCACCCGCGGTGACCTGAGCAACGGTGTCGGTCTCACCGGCGTCTCGCTCGCCTTCGGCCTCACGGTCGTCACCGGTGCGTACGCCCTCGGCCATGTGTCGGGCGGCCACTTCAACCCGGCGGTCACGCTGGGCCTGGTGGCGGCGAAGCGGTTCAATCCGAAGGACGCCGGCGCCTACATCGTGGCGCAG
>JBEICS010000103.1:0-6914 GCA_040383925.1 Acidimicrobiaceae bacterium
GGCACCGGAGATGGCGCTCAGGCCCACCAGCAGCGGCACCCAGATGGCGAACACCATGACGCGACGACGACGAAAGCTCCAGCGGGCGAGGCGGGCGAGCATGGTGGGGGGACCTCTTCCGCACGTGCGGTCGGGGGAAACCGGCAAAACGCTACCGTTCGGTGCTATGAGCGGTCCGCTCGGAGGATGAGGCATGCAACACACATCGACGGCAGTGAACGGTCGGCACTACAACCACATCGTGGTGGGAGCCGGGGCACTCGGCAGCGCCGCTGCCTACCGGCTCGCCCGCGCGGGCGCCACCGATGTGCTGGTGATCGAGCAGTTCCCGCTGGGGCACGGCCGGGGAGGCTCGGACGACCACTCGCGAATCATCCGCCACGCCTACCACTCGGCCGACTACACGACGATGACCCACGAGATGTTCCGGGCCTGGGCCGATGTGGAGGACGAGTCGGGGCTCACGCTCGTCACCACCACCGGCGGCCTCGACCTGGCCGTGCGCGACACACCGGGTGAACTCGAACTGCACAACTACGGCGCCACGCTGCCGGCCGACGTGTCCCGCGAGCATCTCGACGCCGCCGAGGTGCGTCGACGCTGGCCGCAGTGGCAGATCGACGACGACGTGGTGGGCCTCTTCCAGGAGAACGGTGGCCTGCTCGACATCAGGCGCGCCAACGGTGCCCATCGCGCGCTGGCGCGCGCCCGCGGCGTCGAGTTCCTCGCCGACACCAAGGTGACGGCGCTCACCCACCACGACTCGCACGTCGAGGTACACACCTCGGCCGGTGTGTTCCGCGCCGAGTCGGTGGTGCTGTGCACGGCGTCGTGGGCCGAGGAGCTGCTGCGTCCGCTGGGCTACGACTGGCGGTTCACCGTCAGCCAGGAGCAGGTCAGCTGGTTCGCCACGCCGAACGTGCGCGAGTTCCTGCCCGACCGGTTCCCGATGTGGATCTGGCACGACGAGCACGTGTTCTACGGGTTCCCCGTCTACGGCGAGGTGGCGGTGAAGGTGAGCCGCGACGTGAGCGGCCGGTGGGTCACACCCGACACCCGGTCGTTCGACCCCGAGCCCGACGAGACGGAGATGTACCTCGACTTCCTGCGTCGCCGATTGCCGGGCGCTGTCGGGCCCGAGCTGTACAGCCGCACCTGCCTGTACGACATGACCCCCGACCGCGACTTCGTGCTCGACCGGCTACCGGGGCACCCGCGCATCACGGTCGGGTTCGGGGCCGCCCACGCAGCGAAGTTCGCCTCGCTCATCGGCGAGATCGTCGCCGAGTTGGCGATCACGGGTTCGAGCCGCCAACCGATCGCGCCGTTCCGGGCCGATCGTCCGGCGCTCACCGATCCCGACTTCGCGCTGGCCTACCGGATGAACGAGTGATGCCGCAGTGACGTCGCAGCAGGCGGGCGGCGACCCGCGATTGGGGTGGGACCGCCGCCTCGACGAGGCCTTGGCGACGGTTGCCCCGGGCCGCCACTGCGGGCGGGTGGCTCGGCTCGACCGGGGGTGGAGCTCGGTGCTGTACGAGGCCGACGGCGAGCCGGTGCGCGTGCGCAACATCGGCGCCGATGTGGCGGTGGGCGACTGGGTGGTCATCAGCGACGACGGCGAACGTGTCGAGCACGTCGTGCCGCGCCACAGCGGGTTCACCCGCCGCGCCTCGTTCGAGGGGAGCCGGGCGGTGGCGCACACCATCGCGGCGAACATCGATGTGGTGGTGCTGGTGCACGCACTCACCTCGCCACCCAATCAGCGGCGGCTCGAGCGCGAACTGGTGTTGGCCTTCGACAGCGGCGCCTCGCCAGCGATCGTGCTGACCAAACGCGATCTGGTCGACGACCCGGCAGCATCCATCGCCGCGCTCGAGGCGGTGGCCGCGGGAGTGCCGGTACTGTGCGCCAGCGGCGTGAGCGGTGAGGGCGTCGATGCGCTGCGCGACCTGGTGGGCCATTGCGAGACGATGGCGCTGCTGGGTGCCAGCGGCGTGGGCAAGAGCACACTCGTGAATGCGTTGGTGGGCCAGGCCGCGCAGCGGGTTGCCGAGGTGCGCGAGGGCGACGGGCGCGGCCGCCACACCACCACCGCGTGCGAGTTGCTGACCCTGCCCGGAGAGGAGGGCAGCGAGCACGGCTGGCTGATCGATACCCCGGGCGTGCGCGCCGTGAGCCTGTGGAGCAGTGGCCGTGGCATCGAGTGGGCGTTCGTCGATGTGTTCGACCTGTCCGAGCACTGCCGGTTCCGCGACTGCAAGCACGAGGACGAGCCCGGGTGTGCCGTGCAGGCGGCAATCGCCGCGGGCACCCTCGACCCCCGGCGGCTCGATGCGCTGAAGCGACTGGTGGCTGAGGAGCAGGCGCTCGAGGACGAACAGCGTGCCCACGACAAGGCGCAGGACCGACGCGGCGTGCGCAAGGTGCGGCCGCGGTAGCGCGGTCTACAACTCGCCCGCGTCGAGCAGTCGCAACACCTCGTCGGCTCGCTCGCGCACGGCGGGCAGGTCGGCCAACTTCTGCGCCGCCCGCACCTGGGTGACGATGCGCGGGTTGCGCCCGAACCGCTCGCTGTGGCGAGCGAGGAAGTCCCAGTAGAGGGTGGTGAACGGGCAGGCGTCGGGCCCGGTGCGCTGCTTGCGGTCGTACCGGCAGCCCTTGCAGTAGTCGCTCATCCGGTCGATGTAGGCGCCGCCGGCGGCATAGGGCTTGGTGGCCATCCGCCCTCCGTCGGCGTGCAGCGCCATGCCCACCACGTTCGGCACCATCACCCATTCGGCGCCGTCGACGAAGCCGGCCCACATCCAGTCGGTCATGGCCTGCGGGCTCACCCCGGCCAGCAACGCCAGGTTGCCCAGCACCATCAGCCGCTGGATGTGGTGCGCCCAGGCGTGGTCGTGCAGCGTCTGCAGGGTGGTGGCGAGGCAGCGCATCTGCGTGGGGGCCCGGCCCGTGAATGCAGGCGGGAGGGCGCGCTCGGCGCCCAGTTCGTTCGCGTGGGCATAGTCGGGGCCCCACAGCCAGTAGAGGCCCCACACGTACTCGCGCCAGCCGATGACCTGGCGGATGAAGCCCTCGGCCGAGGCGATGGGCACGTGCCCGGCGCGGTATGCGGCCTCCACGGCGTCGCACACTTCGCGCGGGTGCAGCAGGCCGTTGTTCAGGTACTGGGCGAGCAGGCCGTGGGCGAGGTGCCAACTGCCGGTGAGCATTGCGTCCTCGTGCGGGCCGAAGCGCGGCAGGAGGTGTTCGACGAAGTGGTCGAGGCGGCGCAGGGCACCGGCGCGCGAGGTGGCCCACGTACCGTCGGGCGGTGCACCCCACAGGCGGATGCCGTCGATTGCGTCGAAGCCGGCCAGTACTTCGTTGTCGACGTCGTCGAGCGGATCGGTGAGCGGAGCGGGCCAGTGGTTGCGGCCGTCCTTCGGTGGCGCCTCGCGGTTGTCGGCGTCGTAGTTCCAGCGGCCCGTCACCGGTTCGTCGCCGTCCATCAGATAGCCCAGCCGTTGGCGCTGCCAGCGGTAGAAGTGCTCCATCGTGAACGTGCGCCGACCCGCGGCCCAGGCAGCGAACTCGTCGGGGTGGCAGAGGAACTGGTTCGACCGGGTGGTGTGCACACCCAGACGGTGCAGTAGTGCCAGGCCGTCGCGACTGGTGGGTTCCATCGCCACCACCTGCGCGGGCGCGTGTTCGGCCACGTGAGCGTGGAAGCCTGCGGCCAGCGATGCGGCACGCCGGTGGTCGACCTCGAACCCCTCGGCCCGTCGCTCGTCGGCGAAGCGGCGCAGCGCCGTGATGAGGAGTTGTGCACGCTGACGGTGCCACGCCTTGGCAGTGAGCTTGGCCGTGCTCTCGACGACGAGGATGCGGTGCGTCTGTGGGTGTGCGTCGGCGAGTGCGCTCGAGTACCGGTCGAGTTGATCGGCGAGCACCCACACCGTGATGGTGGGCTCAGTACGGCCGGCCATGTCAGGGCGCGAGTCGCTGGCGCACCTCGACGGCGCGCGCCAGCCCCGACAGTTCGAAGCGCTCCAGCAGCCGCGGGGTGCTGCACACCACCACCAGGTCGCCGCCGTGCTGGCGGGCGCGGCCCGCTGCGCCGAGCAGCACCCCGAGGCCGGTGTCGTCGAGCACGCTCAGGCCGTCGACATCGACCGCGACGGTGGTGCCCGGCGCGTCGCCGAGCAGTCGGTGGATCGCAGCTTGGAACTCGGGCAACGACGCCAGGTCGAGTTCGCCGTCGACCTGCAGCGTGGGCAGGGCGCCCACCGTGCTGATCCGACAGTGCAGGTCCATGGCGGCGCACGTTACCGCGCTGTCGACGACGGCCGGCGGGTGCGGCACGACAGGTGCGTCATGGGGGCTCGCGCTGCATCGTCACCGTGCCGCGCAGCGTGACGTCGGGAAGGAACAGCCCCACCAGCGGCACGTCGGTGTGGTTCACCACCGTGACGGTCACCCGCACCTGCTGATCGGTGAGGCGCACGGCGACACCCGCTCGGCTGTCGGGCTCGCCGGCCACCGCACTGCGTGCTGCAGTAACGGGCGCCGCGGCGGGTGCGGCAGCGCGGGCCGCCTCGCGGGCGAGGTGGTCGACCAGCAGTTGGTCGCGCACCACCAGCCCCACCTGCACCACGCCGAGCAGCACCAGGAACACCAGGGGCAGGCTGAGCGCCAGCTCTACGGCCGCCTGCCCCGCGTCGGGTCGGCGCGGTTCAGATCTTGTCGAGGACCGCATCGATCACCCGGTCGAACAGTCGGCCGATCTTGCCGGCGCCTCCACCGGCGGTGGCCCAGGCGATGATGAGCACGGCGATGGCTGCGGCGCCGAGCATGACGAGGGCGTACTCGGTGGTGGCCTGGCCGCGGTCGCGTACAGCGGGCGGGGCCGCAGAGTGGCGGTCGACGTCGGGCCGGTGTGCGGGGTCGAGTGCCTGGCGAGCGGCGTTGATGCAGCGGACCTGGGTGCGGAGCAGCAGAGCGGGCATGGTTCCTCCGGAGGGGAGCGGTGGACGGGGGTCGGTGGCTCAGGCCGAGCGCAGCGACGACAAGGCTCCGACGAGCAATGGCACGATCGCCACGAGGACGAACGCGGGCAGGGTGCACAGCACCAAGGGGAACGAGAGGCGGACCGGCAGCTCGCGAGCGGAGGCCTCGGCACCGCGGCGGCGGTGCTGGCGGGCCTCGTCGGCCAGCCGTTCGAGCGCGGGCGCCAGGGCGAGGCCACTGCGCTCGGTGGCAGTGACGGTGGCCACGAACATGAGGGCACGTGGGCCCCACGCTTCGACCAGTGCCGACAGGGCGTCGGCGAACCGTTCACCGCGATCGATCCGGGCGACCACCTCGTCGAGGCCGGGAACGAGCACCGAGTCGACGATCGCGCGGAGGTCGGCAACGGCCTGCACGGGCAGCAGCCCGGCCTGCACCGTGACGACGAACAGGTCGAGCAGATCGGGGAACGTCTGGTCGAGGCGGTGATCGCGTCGGCGTTGCAGTTCGAACCGACCGCCCCGTGCGGGTCGGGGGTGTGCCGGTGGGTGGCGCAGTGATGCGTCGGCGTCGGGACGAGCCACGACGAGGCGGTGCCGACCCGCCGCGCCGAGGCCGCACACCACGAGCGCGGTGCACACGGCGATGAGCCCGTTCATGCGGCACCGCGGACGAGCCGCCGCATCCACCACCAGCCCGCCAGATCGAGCAGCAGACCGCATGCGGTGCACACACTGGGCAGCGGCGACATGGCGTATGCGGCTCGGACACGGCTGTCGGTGGCGATGCCCCAGCCCGCGAAGACCACGGGCAGCAGGGTGAGAACTCGGGCGCTCAGCCGGGCCTGGGCGCTCTGGGCGCGGCGTTCGTGTCGCCAGGCGCGGCGCTCGCGCAACACGATCGCCGCCCGGTCGAGCGCGTCGACCCCCGACCCGCCGGCGGTGTGCGCGGCACGCAGTGCCTGCACCACGAGCGCGTCGGTGGCGTCGAGCGGCGCAGCGGGATGCGCGGCCAAGCGTGCCAGCGCATCGCCCACCGGTACGCCGCGGTGCAGTGCGGTGCGCAGCCCTGCCAGTACGGCCGGGTGCTGGTCGAGGCTGTCGACCAGCGCGGCCGAGAAGCTGGCCCCGGCTCGGAGTTCGCGGCAGAGGTGGTCGAGCAGCGCGATGGAGTGGTCGAGGCCGGACACGGCGGGGCCGCGACGTGCCCTACCACCCGCCTCCGCCGATGTGCGGTGACGGCGCGGCGCACGCGAGGGTGCTGGCCTGCACGCTGCGCCCAAGAGCAGGACCGCGCCCCCTGCCGCTGCGGCGATGAACGTGGGCGCGTTCATCGCCGCCACCGCTGCGGTTCGGCCAGCACCCGGTCGGCGTCGGCCAGCAGGAGCGTGCGTGCCGTCGCCACGGCAGCGCCCGCGGAGGCCACCTCGGCCACGTCGCCGATACGCCGCACACCATCGCTCGTGCGCTCGACGTGCACCACCACATCGATCGACCGGTGAACCTGTTCGCGCACCGCGTCGATTGGCCAACTCGATGCGGCCCGCACCACCAGCGACTCGAGCCGGGCCAACGCATCGCCGGGTGTGTTGGCGTGCAGCGTGGCGAGCGAGCCGTCGTGCCCGGTGTTCAGCGCCTGGAGGAGGTCGACGGCCTCGGGTCCGCGGATCTCGCCCACCACCAGCCGATCGGGCCGCAGCCGCAACGCTGTGCGCACCAGGGCTGCCATGTCGACCTCGGTGAGGCCGTCGGGGCCGGCGGCGCGGGTCTCGAGTCGCAGCACGTGGGGCGCGCCCACCTGCAGTTCGGCCGTGTCCTCCAGGGTGATGATGCGTTCGTGGCCACCCACCGTCGCCGTGAGCGCACCGAGCAGGGTGGTCTTGCCCGACGAGGTGGCACCGCTGACGACGATGTTGCAGCGCC
>JBEICS010000104.1:0-6904 GCA_040383925.1 Acidimicrobiaceae bacterium
CGCTCGGGCCGGTTGAGGGTGAGCAGGGCGATGCCCGGCTGGGGTTCGCTGCGCTCGACGGTGGACGACGGTTCGCTCATGGTGCACATGGTGGCGCACACCGCGGTCCGCGAACGATGCGAGACCCCCTTGCTACGGTCGCCCCATGGTCGTGCTCGCCGATGTCATCTCCCCCGGCGTCACCCTCGCGCCGCTGCGTCAGGGCCGCCACGACCCCACCACCCGGCTCGCCCCGGGCGAGTTCGTCCGCGCCACGCTCACCCCGCAGGGGCCGGGCACCGTGCAGCTGCGCTGGCACAGCGGGTCGATCGAGGCCCGCGCCTGGGGTCCCGGCGCCGACTTCCTGCTCGCCGGGGTCGGGGCACTCGTCGGGGCCACCGACAGCCCGTACCGCTTCGTCGACGCCCATCCGGCCATCCTCGCTGCACAGCGCAATCATCCGCACCTGCGCCTCGGCGCCAGCGGCAGCCTGTACCACGACCTGCTGCCCACCATCCTGGCCCAGCGCATCACGGCAGGCGAGGCCGTCACCCAGTGGCGACGCCTGTGCGAGCGGCTGGGCGAACCTGCGCCGGGTCCGTTCGAAGGTCTGCTGCTGCCACCGCGCCCCCAGCGATTGGCGTCCACGCCGAGCTGGTGGTTCCACCCGTTGGGCATCGAGCGCAAGCGGGCCGAACCGCTCATCACCGTGGCCCGCCACGCCGACTCGCTGTGGCGCTGGGCGGCACAGGGCAGCGCCGTCGCGGCCGAGAAGATGGCCCTGCTGCGCGGCGTGGGCGAGTGGACCATCGGGGTGGTGCTCGGTCTGTCGCTCGGCGAGCCCGATGCGGTGGCCGTGGGCGACTACCACCTCAAGAACACCGTCGGCTACGCCCTCGCCGGCGAGGCCCGGGCAACCGACGAACGCATGCTCGAACTCCTCGCTCCGTACCGCGGCCAGCGCGGCCGGGTGGTGCGGCTGCTGCAGCTCGACGGGCACGGTGCCCCCAAATTCGGGCCGCGTCAGCGAGTGCTCCCAATGGCTCGTTGGTAGCGGCCCCACAGCAACACCACCGCCGTGTTAGCGTCGCTGCGCCGATGACCGCGCTCGCGACCGCTCCGACCCACACCGACGAGTCCCAGTGGGCCTCGATGCTGCGCCGCACCGGCCTCGCTTTCGTGTTGTCGCGGTTGTGCGTGCTGGCCGGCGCCGCCATCGTCGCGGCGCAGGAGGTTGCCGAAGCCAATCGGCTGGAACTGCCCCGCCCGAAGAACGCGGTCGGCCTCATCACCCAGGTGCTCACCTCGTGGGACGGCGCCTGGTACTACCGGATCATCCGGGATTGGTACCCCACCAGCATTCCGCCCGACATCACCTACGAGATGCCCGAGGCGCGGGCGGCCTTCTTCCCCGTGTACCCGATGCTGGTCCGCGCTGTCGACGCCGTGCTACCGGGTGGCGATGTGTTCGCCGGGTTGGTGCTGAACACGCTGCTCGGCGCGGTGGCCATCTGGCTGGTGGGCCTGTTGGCCCGCGAGGTGTTCGGCGAGCGCGTCGCCTACCGGGCCATGTTGCTGATGGTGTTCTTCCCGGGCAGCTTCGTGTTCAGCTTCACCTACTCCGAGGCCACGCTCATTGCCGTCGCCGCCGGATGCCTGCTGTGCCTGCAGCGCCGCCAGTGGCTTGTGGCGGGTGTGCTGGCACTCATCGGCACCGGCACCCGACCCAACGGGTTGGCGTTGGTCGCGGCTTGTGCCGTGGCGGCACTGTTCGCCATCCGCGACCGTCGCGAGTGGAAAGCGCTCGTGGCACCCGCCCTCGCCCCCATCGGATTCATCGCGTTCCAGTGGTACCTCTACGCCCGCACCGGTGAATGGGCCTGGTTCCGCGTGCAGACCGAAGCGTGGGACGAGGGGACGAGCTTCGGCTGGACGGCGGTGAAGAACACCCTCGAGGCGTTCATCCGCCCGCTGTCGTCGCCCACCGACATCATCACGGCGGTGTCGTTCCTCACCATGATCGCCCTGCTGGTGGTGATGTGGAAGCGCCGACTGCCCGCTCCCTGGGTGGCCTTCACGCTCGTCGTGCTGGCGCTGATGATCCTTCCCGCAACGGTCACCGCCCGGCCCCGCTTCCTCTACACGGCGTTCCCGGCGTTCATCGCCGTCGCCGCCTGGTGGCCCGAGGAACACGAAGAGGCATGGGGTGCCACCATTGCCATGGGGGCTGCCGGACTGGTGGCCCTCACCGGGCTGTACGGCGTCCTCGGCGCCATTCCGTGAGCACCCGGCGGTACCGCCCCGCCGCATCGGTCGGTGTGTGGCTGCTCGCCCTGTTCGCCTATCTGCCGGCGCTCACCGCCAAGCCCGGGCGGATGCCGACCGACACCAAGCTCTACCTGTACCTCGACCCAGGGCGCCTCATCACCGATGCCCCATTCACGTGGGACACCCGCCAGTTCGCCGGCTGGGTGCCGCACCAGACCATCGCCTACCTCTGGCCGTCGGGCCCGTGGTTCTGGACGTTCGACCAGTTCGGCGTGCCCGACTGGGTGGCCCACCGGTTGTGGATCGGCACGATCGTGTTCCTCGGCGGCCTCGGTGTGCGCTGGGCGGCTCGGCATCTCGGCCTCGGCGCAACGGGCGCAACCGTGGCCGGTCTCGTCTACGCCCTGTCGCCCTACATCCTGCCGTACATCTCGCGCACCTCGGTGATGCTGCTCCCCTGGGCCGGCGTCGGTTGGCTGGTGGGGCTCACCATCCGTGTCGCGCTACGCCGTACCCGTTGGCGAGACGCCGCACTGTTCGCCCTCGTCGTGCTCACCATCGGCGCGGTGAACGCCACGGCGCTCGCGCTCGTCGCACCCGCACCGGTGCTGTGGCTGCTGCACGCGGCATGGGCGCGCAGCATCACATGGCGACGCGCCATCGTCACCGCAGCGCAACTCGGTGCGCTCAGCCTGGCGGTGTCGATGTGGTGGATCGTGATGCTGGTCGTCCAGGGCCGCCACGGTGCCGACGTGCTCGCCTTCTCCGAGACGCTCGAAGCCGTGTCGCTCACCTCGGTGAGCACCGAGACCCTGCGCGGCCTCGGCTACTGGCTGTTCTACATCCGCGACCCGTACGCGTTCACCACCACTGCGTCGCTCGACTACATGAGCTCGAGCCTGGTCATCGTCGCCGGTTACGCCCTCACCGCGGTGTGCCTCGCCGGCCTCGCCGTGGCGCGTTGGGGGCAGCGCCGATACGCGGCCTGGATGGTGGTGGCCGGCATCGTGCTGGCGGTAGGCGTGCACCCCATCACCGACCCGTCGCCGCTGATGAAGCCCCTCGCCGACTCGGCGCTGGGCCTCGCGCTGCGCAGCAGCACCCGGGCCCTCCCCCTCAGCACCTTCGGCCTCGCGCTGGGGGCGGGCGCGCTGGTCACCGCGCTCGCCACCACCCGGTTCCGTGTCCGCCTCCTCGCCGCGCCCCTGGTGGTGCTGCTCGCCGTGGTGAACCTGCCCGCGCTCTGGACGGGCGGTTTCGTCGACCCGGCGCTCGAACGAGACCAGGACCCACCCGCCGCCTGGCTCGACGCCGTCGCCGACCTCGATGCCGGCTCGAGCGAGTACCGGGTGCTGCAGTTGCCTGGCTCGGAGTTCGGTGCCTTCCGCTGGGGTTACACGGTCGATCCGCCACTGCCGGGCCTCACCGACAAGCCGCTCGTCACCCGCGATCTGCTCCCCCTCGGCAGCCCGGGGGCGATGGACCTCCTCTACGCGCTCGACAACCGCTTCCAAGCGGGCACCATCGACCCGGCCGCCATCGCACCGATCGCCCGACTGCTGGGGGTCGACACCATCTGGGTGGCCGACGACCTCGCCTTCGACCGTTTCCGCACCCCTCGGCCCGAAGTGGTGGCCGACCTGTTCGCCGCCACGCCGCCGGGTCTCGGCACGCCCGTGGCCTTCGGTGAACCGGCGCCGAACGTGCCCGATGTGCCCATGGTCGACGAGCAGCAACTCGGCGACCCGCGTATCGGCACTGCGCTTCCCACAGTGGAGCTCGTCGCCGTCGACGAGCCGGTGCCCGTCGTTCGCGCCGCTACTCGGGTGGTGCTGGTGGCGGGAAGCGGCGACGGACTGGTCGATGCGGCAGCGGCCGGTCTGCTGCAGGGCGACGAACTGGTCCGCTACGCCGCCGACATCACGCCCGAGGAACTGGCGCAGGCGATCGCTGCAGCCGACTCCGGAGGAGCAGGCCTGACCACGGTGGTGATCACTGACAGCAACCGTGACCGCGCCACCCACTGGCGCGGTTCGCAGGACGTGAGCGGCCTCACCGAGACCGGCGGGCCTGAATCCGACGTCACCCGCTTCACGTCGGCCGATCAGCGGTTGGCCGTGTTCGCAACGCAGACTCCGTCGAACCAGACCGTCGCCCTCCTCGACGATGGCACGAGTGCGCTCGGCACCCTGCGGGTGCGGGCCACCGCCTACGGCGAACCGTTCGCCTATCGGCCCGAGGACCGGCCGGCGATGGCAGTCGACGGCAACCCGGCCACGGCCTGGGTGGTTGCCGACCGGTTCTCACCCGAGGGCGAGTCGATCGAACTGTCGGCCACCGATGGCGCTCTGCGCCTCGTGCAGTCGCAGGACCCCACCGCCACGCGGGTCATCACCCGCGTGGCGATCGACGAGGCCGACGGCACCATCCGCGAGGTCGCCCTCGACCAGTCGTCGCTGCAGCCGCCAGGCCAGACCGTGGAACTCGGCAGCACCGGCCCGGTCACCGTCACCATCGTCGCGGTGGCCGAGCGGGCCGAGGGCACCGACAGCGGACCGTCGGCGGTGGGCTTCGCCGAACTCGGCCCGGTGGCCACCGAGGTGACCGTGCTGCCCTCCGACCTGCTCGACCGCATCGACGCCGACACGCGCCTGGCCATTGTGCTCTCCCGTGAACGGACACGCCCCAGCGACCGCTGGCGCGACGATCCCGAGCCCGCGATGGTGCGCGAATTCTCCCTGCCCGTCGATCGCTCCTTCGACGCGACCGTCACGCTCCGCCTCGATGCACGCGCCACCGACACCGTGCTGGCCCACCTGGCCGGCCGCACGCCGGTCGCCACCGCCTCGTCGCATCTCACCGGCATCGTGTCGGCTGGCGCCGCAGCGGCGGTCGACGGCAACCCGGCCACCGCGTGGGTCACGCCGTTCGGCCGGGCCGTCGGCTCCACCCTCACCCTGGCCCTGCAACCCGGCACGACCACCGATCGCTTCGAGTTGGTGCAGCCCACCGACGGCCTCCACTCCACCGTCACCACGCTGAACCTGGTCGCCGGCGACCTCGACGTCACCGTGCCCGTACCGGCGCCTGATGCCACCGGCCTGTCAACGGTGGTGCTGCCCACCGCCGTGCCCGCCGACGCCGACCAGGTCACCCTCACCATCACCGGTGTCGAGTCGCGCACCACCATCGACCGGCGGTACGGCGAGATAACCGAGCTGCCAGCTGCGATCGGCGAACTCGACGGCTTCGCCTTCGCCACCGTCAACACTGTCGAGCGCCCTGTCGGCTGCCGCAGCGACCTCGTGGCGGTCGACGGCACGCCACTCGCCCTCGACATCACCGACGACGTACTCGACCGCCTCCTCGCTGGCGAGGCCGTCGACGTCGCCCTGTGCGGCGCCGCTCCCCTCGCCCTCACCAGCGGTACGCACCGCATCGTCACCGGCGGTGGCGTCGACGCCGCGCCCACCACCGGCATCGACATCGACCGCATCACACTGCGCTCGTCGTACTTCTGGCAGGACAACCTGCCCGCTGCGCCGGTGGTGCAGGTGGAGCGCACCCGCACCACACGCACCGCAACCGTTGGACCCTGCCCGGAGGGTTGCTGGCTGGTGCTGGGTGAGGGCTACAACGACGCCTGGACCGCTTCGGTCGAGGTCGACGGCGTCGACACCTCACTTGGCGCGCCGGAGCAGGTGAGCGGCGGCTTCAACGGCTGGTACCTCGAACCGAGCGACCTGACACGCACCGTCACCGCGACCTGGACACCGCAGTCGTCGCTGAACATCGCGCTGCTCATCGCCGCCCTCGGCGTGCTCGCCTGCCTGCTGCTCGCCCTCGTCGACCGACGGTCGGCCCGGCCGATCGACGACTTCGACCCGCCGGTCTGGTGCCCGATCGGCAAACGGGCCAGCACGATCGACGCCGCCACCGCTGCCGTCGCGCTCGTCGTCGCGGCAGCTCTGGCGATCGACCCGAACTGGGCCGTCATCGCCCTGGCGCCGGCCGCAGCGGTCGTGGTCACCCGTCGCCCCCGTCTCGCCGCATGGGCTGCTGCTGCACTGGCAGCGGCGCTCGGTGCCGGCGTGCTGCTGGAGCAGCGACGCCACCGCTACTTCCCCGACGCTGCCTGGCCCAGCAATTTCGAGCAGTTCCACCAGGCCGGACTGTTCGTCGTCGTGCTGCTGTTCGCCGCGACACTCGGTTCCGACGAACGCGCCGATGGTCGCCACCGCCGCATCCGTGTGCGCCGACGCACCGGATCTAGCGATCAGGGCGACACCGCCGCGCTCACCAGCGAGGCGGCAAGGAACGAGTCGCTCACCCAGTAGGAGCCATCGGTTGACCAGTGCAGCCCATCGGGCCGCAGACCGGTGTCGACTCGCCGCCCCGCCGCAGTGAGCCAGCCGTCGAGATCGATCACACGCACCAGGTCGGGGTACTCGGCCGCCACCTGCCTGATGACGTCGTGCTGCACCGTGTAGCGGGCAGGGTCGCGCATCACCCGCTGCTCGCCCTCGAACGGGGCAATGGGCTTAGGAGGCAGAACCCACGCCACACGCGGCACACCTGCATCGACCAGTCGTTCGGCCATCGCGCGATAGGCGTCGAGCAGACGTGCCCGGTAGCGCGGATCGGAGGGGTCGAGCAC
>JBEICS010000105.1:0-6887 GCA_040383925.1 Acidimicrobiaceae bacterium
CTCCCGGGCGGTGATGATCGGCACCACCGCAGTGGTGCTGGCCCATGTGGCGGGCACGCGCGAAGACCTCGCTCACGCCATTACCAGTGCGCCTAGTCCGGTGCCCGGCCGCTATGCGCTCATCGCCGAGAACGGTGCGGGTGGCAAAGCACTCGACGTGTTCGTGAACAACGTCGTGTACCCCGGCGACGGCCTCGCCGGGCCGCGGCCGGACGACGCCTTCGAGCGCGTCATCGCCGTCGCTGCCACGGTGCCGCCCGGCGCCAACGGGGTGCTGTTCATGCCGTGGCTGGTGGGTTCGATGGCACCCGAGTTCGACCGCCACCAGCGGGGCGCGTTCCTCGGTCTCGGCCTCGGATCGAATCGGGCCGACATGGCCCGTGCCGTGCTCGAGGGCGTGGCGCTGAACCTGGCCCGCCTGGTCCCCCACGTCACCGCGGTGGCTGGTTGCGGCGACGTGCCCATCCGGTTCGGTGGTGGGGGCGCGGCATCGTCGCTCTGGGGCCAGATCCTCGCCGCTGCCACCGGGTCCACCGTGCACCGCCTCGCCGACCCCGGGTTCACCAACTGTCGCGGCGCAGCGCTGGTGGCGCTCGCCGAGTCGGGCGCCGTCGACTGGGCCGACATCCCCGCCCTCGTGCAGGTGGCCGAGGTGCACGAGCCCGACCCGGTGGCCGTGCAGCGGTACGCGCCCCTCGTCGCCGCGTTCGACGACTTCCAGCATCTCACCAGCCCGTTCTTCCGCCAGTTGCACCGCACGCTGCGTCAGCAGCCTGCACCCACGCCGTCACCAGCCCCGCAGGAGGCAACCCCATGACCGACACCGGCACTTCGGCACCGCGCCCGACCTCGCCGCTGCACCCGTACGCGGGTCGGTTCGCCGTGCACGCCACCATGCCCGAGCAGGGCGTGCCGAGGGAACAGATCCTCTCGGAGCTCGCCCAGATGGCGAGCGAGGAGGACCGACGCGCCGATTCAGGCCGGGTGAGCGGGTCGATCTACTCCGGCGACCACGACCACTACGCGTTCCTCGCCGAGGCCTTCGCCCACTTCGCCCATGCCAACGTGCTGCAGCGCGACATGTACCCGAGCGCCACGAAGATGGAGGCCGAGATCATCGCCATGGCGGCCGATCTCCTGCACGGCGACGCCGTGGGAGAAGGACACCAGACCGGCGGCTTGGTCACGTCGGGCGGCACCGAGAGCCTCGTCGCAGCGATGCTGGCGTACCGCGAGTGGGGGCGGGCCGAGCGGGGCATCGAGCATCCGCAGATCATCATGCCCGTCACCGGTCATCCGGCGATGAGCAAGGCCTTCCACTGGTTCGGGATCGACGTGGTGCTGGCACCGGTCACCGACGAGTTCGTCGTCGACATCGACTTCGTGCGCGACCACATCGGGCCGAACACGGTGGCGCTGGTGGGCTCGGCCGGTACCTACCCGCACGGCATCATCGATCCCATCCCCGAGCTGGGAGCGTTGGCGCTCGAGCACGGCATCGGCCTCCATGTCGACGGCTGCCTGGGTGGTTTCATCCTGGCGTGGGCCGATCAGCTCGGCTACCCGGTCACCCCGTTCGACCTGTCGGTGCCGGGGGTGACGTCGATGTCGGCCGACACGCACAAGTACGGGTTCGCGTTCAAGGGCACCTCGGTGCTGCTGTTCCGTCCGCTGTCGCTGCGCCGCCACCAGTACTCGTTCGTGAAGGGCTGGCCCGGCGGGTTGTACACCTCGCCCAGCCTCAGCGGCAGCCGGTCCGGTGGGCTCATCGCCGCCACCTGGGCCGCGATGTTGAACCTCGGCAAAGACGGTTACCGCGCCATCGCCGCCGACATCTTCCGCACCGCCGCCGAGGTGAAGCAGGCGGTCCGCGACCATCCCGAGTTGGCGCTCATCGGCGACTCGCGGTTCATGGCGGCGTTCCGCGCCAACCCTGATGCCGCCGACCCGATCGACATCTTCCACGTCAACGACTCGCTCATCGCCAGCGGCTGGCGGATGAACGGTCTGCAGTTGCCGCCCGCCCTGCACTTCTGCATCACCAAGCCGAACACCCAGCCCGGGGTCAGCGAGGCCTTTGCAGCCGACCTGGCGACGGCCGTCGCCTACGCCGCTGCGCCTCCGACGGCACTGCCGCGTAGCGGGGCGATGTACGGCTCGGGTGGTCGTGCGGTTGATGCCGACCGGGCCGTCACCGGCATGACCGCCTGGCTCGACGCCGTGCACGAGGTGGGGCCACTCGACTCGTGAGGAGGGACCATCGTCCCTAATTTCACGGAGAGTAACGGAATCGCTACCCATCGGTGCAGTAGCGACGTACCATGTGCACATGACATCTCCCATCCGAGTGCTCATCTGCGACGACCACGGCATGGTGCGTGAAGCGTTGGCCCGCATGCTTGGCGCGAACGACGACATCGAGGTGGTCGCCAGCACCTCCAGCGTCGACGAGACGATGGAGGTGCTGCCGGAGGTGAAGCCCGACGTGGCCGTGCTCGACGTGCGCCTCGGCGATGGCAACGGCACCGTGCTGGCTCGATGGATCTCGCAGACCATCCCCGGCACCAAGGTGATCATGCTCACCTCGTTCAGCTCCGACGAGGCGATGGTGCACTCGTACATGGCGGGCGCGTCGGCGTTCCTGCTGAAGAACTCGTCGGCCAACGTGCTCATCGAGCGCATCCGCGACGTGAACGCCGGCATGGCCTTCATCGACCCGGTCGAGGCCCGTGCCGCGATGACCCGGCTCGACCGGTCGGGTGCACTGCGCCTCAGCCAACTCGACGCCACCGATCGCTCCATCGTCGACCTCATCGCCGAGGGCCTCAGCGACAAAGAGATCAGCCAGCGCATCCACCTCAGCCCGCAGACGGTGCGCAACCGTGTCTCGCGCATCCTCACCGTGCTGGGCAAGACCAACCGCACCCAGGTCGCGGTGATGGTTGCGGCGCTCGAGCGCGACGACGTCACCGGCTGACGACATGGCCGCCATGGACGAGGTGGCCGATCCGGATCAGCGGCTCTCGCTCGTCGAGGTCCTCTCGAACGAATCGTTGCGGCAGATCACCGGTTATCTCACCGACTACGTGTGCGCACACCTTCCCGTGTTCGACGAGGCGGGTGAGGTGATCGACTGCTCGCTCGTGTGGTGGAACGATGCCTACGAGCAGGTGCGCACCGAACCGGTGCACTACGGCCAGTCGTTGACCGCCACCTATTACCGGCCGGACGACGCGATGGTCTATGTGCGGCGCTGCGTCGAGGAGGGCTACGCCGAGCAGATCTTCGAGATCGGCTCCGACGCGGTCGATCAGTACCGGGTGCCCAACACCATCGTGCGCATCCGCGTGGTGTGGCTGCGGATCGGGTCGATGCTGGTGGAGATCGGTTCCGACGAGAGCCGCGTCACGACGCTGGAACTGCAGGTACAGGAGCAGGAACTCGCCGTGCGCGAAGCCCTGCAGCAACGCATGCGCGACCTCGACCGTGAGCGCATCGCCCGCGACCTGCACGACTCGGTCATCCAGCAACTGTTCGTCACCGTGCTCGATCTGCAGAGCGCTTCGGGCCGCGATCAGGCAGCGCAGGAGGTGGCCATCAACCGGGCTGTCGAGGGGATCGACGACGCGATGACCCAGTTGCGTCGCACCATCTACGACATCGGCCACGAACAGCACGAACCGTTCGAGCAGCGTCTGCGCGAGGTGGTCGAGTCGTTCGGTGCCGCCCCGTTCACGATCGACCTACAGACCGACCTGGGCGTCGATCTCCCCGACGACCTGGCCGAGGATGTGTCGATGGTGGTGCTCGAGGCACTGGCGAACGTCGCCCGCCATGCGCACGCCGCGCGATGCCAGGTGCGCGTCGCCATCGACGGGCGGTGGCTGCTGGTCACGGTCACCGACGACGGCGTCGGTCCCCCCGCCGAGTACTCGCGGATGAGCGGGCTGATGAACATGACCGAACGGGCCCGGCTGCAGGGCGGCTGGTGCTGGTTGCGGCCGGGGAGCAAGCGCATCGGCTCGCGCCTCACCTGGTCGGTGCCGTTGCCCTACTGAGTGGTTGTCGCAGCAGCCGTCATCGGCGCGCGAGGACCTTTGTCTCAGGGCCGGGTACGGATGACCCTTCCCCGCACCCGACCCCCGATGGTTCGATGTCCGAGCGTTCCGGATCGGCACCTCTCGATCGCACCGGCCCCCGCCGGTGCTCCAGCCCCCGCACCATCGGGAGGTGCTGATCCGGCCGCCGAACCAGCCGGCATGCCGACAGCGGGTCAGGGCGCCGAGCCGTAGCGGCACTGCCAGCTGTACGGCCAGTCGGGATCGGTGGACTGGGCGAACGCCGGTGCGCCGTACTGCACCTCGCAGGCCTGGTCGAAGTCGACGGGCTGGGCAGCGAAGATGCCATTCGGCCGCCAGGCGCACTGCCATCCCGACGCCGTCGGTCGGCTCAGCAACGGGATCGCGGGCTCGCCGTACAGCGACTGGCAGTACAGGTCGAAGTCGATCGAGCCGAGTGGGTTGCCCTGCGCACTCGTGTTGGCGGCACCGGTGAGCTGTGCGGCGGCGACCGCACCGCCGAGGCCCAGCAGGAATGCGAACAGCGCCAGCAGCAGTCGTCTCATCGGCTGCCGCTCTGCTCGAGAAACGGCACCAGGAACGATCGACAGCGCTGGGCGAACTCGCCCATCTCCTTCAACGAGGGGTCGCGCAGCCCGTGCATCTCGAGGTCGGGCACCAGTTGGGCGCGGTAGTTCTTCACCGTGTTCAGCTTCAGACCCGAAGCGTCGGCGAGCTCTTTGTAGGTGGGGTCGTCGGTGGCCAGGAGGGCCCGCCACAACTTGGCGTGACCACCGTGCTGCACGAGTGAGCGGAAGCTCGCCGCAGTGCGGTGCCGCGGGTTGCGGGCCGGGAGGAGTGGCTGGATAGCGGGATCGACCGGCGCACTGCCCACGGTGACGACCCGCTCGATTGCGTCGAGTTGGTATGCGAGCGGCGCGCTCTTGGAGATGACCGTGGCGATGGGCAGCAACTCCCATGCGTCGCGCAGGATGCGGGCGACCCACTCGTCGCCCTGGGTGATGATGGCCAGCCGCACCGACGGGCAGTAGCGGTGCACCTCGACCAGCGCGTCGAGCCCGCTGCCACGCTCTTGGGGGAACGACAGATCGACCAGGGCGAGGTCGATGTCGGGGACAGCCTCGAGCGTGTCGCCGACATCGGCGAGCGCCACCACGACGGTGACCTCGTACCCGAGCCGGTCGCGAATGGCGTCGGCGAACAGTTCGGCGAGCGCACTCGCATCGTCAACCAGCAGCAGATGCGGCACGTGGACGTCCTTCCTGGAGCGTTGTCTCGGTGAGGGTGGGCGCGGCTGACGCACGGCGATGGCGATCGACGTGTGCGGCCACTCGACTGCCGCCATCGACGCGGTCGATGGTGAGGTTTCCCGGGCCGAGTTCGTGGCGCAGGCTCCACAGGCCGCGTCCGGCGGCGAGGTCGTCGTGGTCGAAGCCACCCGCGTCGTCGACCACGGCGAGGTGGACCTGCTCGGCGTCGACCGACACGTCGAAACTCAGCCGGGTGGCGCCGGCGTTGAGCGCGTTCGACGTGAGGACGGATGCAGCATGACGCAGCATCTGGCCGGTGTCGCGGTCGACCACCGCCGAGGCGGTCTCGTAGGTGGGGACGCGTTCGACGGCGGCGCCGTGGTTCTGGGCGTTGCGCACGAACGGCTGCAGCACCTCGGCGAGACGCGCCGAGCCGGACTGCAGCAGTTCGTCGAGTTGGCGGAGTCGGAGCGCGAAGTCGAGTTCGTCGAGCATGCCGACCACCTCGTCGGTGTGCAGCGCACCGCGGTGCAGTCGCAGGGTGACCAGCCGGAGCTGGGCGCACACATCGTCGTGCAGCCAGTGCGCGCTGCGCCGGTGCTCGCTGCGCGCGGTCTCGACACGGATGAGATCGTTGCGGGCAGCCTCGGTCGTGATCATCCGGCCGATCGACCATGCCGTCACACAGGCCAGGGCCACCCAGACGTGCACCGTGAGGTACACCGGTAGCAGGGTGTCGGCGACATCGATGTCGGGCACCGCCAGGGCGGTACCGACCAGGCCGCCGACCACACCGAGATGCATGGGCGACGACACCAGCGCCCACCAGAGCTGGCGCGGCGATGGCCGCCAGCCGATGGCATATGCCGTGAGCGAGGTGTCGGCGCCGATGACGATGCCGAGCCCGGTCGACAGCAGGGCGGCCCACCCGGGTGCCGTGCCGAAGCTGCCACCCACCATCGCCAGGCCCACCAGCGATCGGAACGTGAGGTTCGCCCAGAGCGGTCGGGTGCGTTGCGTCCGCCCGAACAGGGTGAGCGCAGGGCCGATCATGCACACGAGCGTGGTCGCCACGAGCGCGAGCGGAGCGGGGTGTCGCAGCGCACTGATGCCGAGTTCGTGGTAGCTCGTGGCGTAGGTCAGCAGCACTGCGAGGCTGGCACTGAGGGCGAGCACCTGTGTGCCACCGGTGGAGCGCACGGTGATGTTGGGCCGGCGTTCGGGGTCGTCCCACGTGTTCGCCCCGGCGAGCAGCGCGAGCCACCGATCGAGCGACGCATCGTCGCGGGAAGAACTCATCTCCCGATTCTGCCCGAGTCGACGGGGCCGTCAGGACATCACCTCGACCCTCCCGACGACATATCGTCGGTGTCATGAGCCGAGCCCGACGGGTGCCGAGACCGAGCGCTCGCCGGAGCCGGTGGGTGGCAGCCGCGGTGCTGGCGATGACCGCGTCCGCATGCGCAGGCTCGGATGCTGGCACAGGGGCCGCCGATCGCGGCACGGTCACCTCGGCGTCCGACGCGGCGGCACCGACGTCGGCCGATGATGGTGCGCC
>JBEICS010000106.1:0-6790 GCA_040383925.1 Acidimicrobiaceae bacterium
GCACTGCCCCGCGACGTGCTGCACCAGGGTTTCGGCGACTTCCTCACCGACGTGCTGCCGTTCCTGCTGCTCGAGGCGCTGCCGGTACTCGGCCCGGTCGTGCTGCTGGGTGTCATCGGCCTGGCGCTCAAGCCGCCCACCCGCCCGCGCCTCAGCGCCGCCTTCGTGGCCGGCATCCTCGGCGCCGGCATGGTGTTCACCGGCATGGCCGGCAACCTCGTCTACCAGATCGGCGACGCCCAACTCGCCGGCACGGTGTTCGAAGAAGGTGCCTGGCTGTACGTGAGCTACGGCCTCGTCATCGCCGCCCTGGGCGCCCTCACCTATTGGGGGCCGAAGCTGTGGGGCCGCCGCATCGACGACAAGAAGTCGCTGCCGCTGGTGGGCCTCGCCTTCGTCGCCACGGTGCTGGCCGCCCTGCCGTACTACATCGCCGGGTTCGCCAAGCAGCCCGCCGGCGCCACCCAGTTCGACTACAGCGGTCCGCAGAACCTGTGGAACACCCTGTCGGCCGCAGGCCACGTGCTCATGCTGCTCACGGTGCTCGCCTTCATCGGCCTGGCCATCACCTCGTTCCGGTCGGGCGACCACGCCGGCGACGACCCGTTCGACGGCCAGACCCTCGAGTGGGCCACCACGTCGCCGCCGCCCGCCGACAACTTCGCCGAGGTGTTCGTCATCTCGTCTCCCGAGCCGCTGCTCGACCTGAAGCCTGTCCGCACTGCCGCATCTGAAGGGACCGCCTGATGCACGCCCTGCCCCCGGCCCCGACGCCTGCACCGCGTCGGCAGCTGTTCGTCGGCACCTCGCTGGCGTGCGCCGCCGGCCTGTTGCTGTACGGAACGATGATCGCGATGTTCGTCCGGTTCCGGAAGATCACCCTGGCGGTGCCCGACAGCGAGTGGAAGCCCGCCAAGTCGGTGGTTCCCGAAGTGGCCACCAACATCATGCTCATCTCGTTCCTGGCGATCTACGTGTTCGTCCAGTGGGCGGTCTACGCAGCCCGGCGCGACCACAAGTCGTACGTCGGACTGTCGATCGGCCTCACCGTCGTGGTCGCCATTGCCGTCATCAACGCTCAGGCCTTCACCTGGTTCCAGATGAACCTCGGCGTACGCGACGGCACCTACCAGACCCTGTTCTACGCCGTCACCGGCACGTTCCTCGTGCTGATGATCATCGGCGTGGTGTTCTCGCTCGTCACGGTGTTCCGCTACCTCGGCGGACGCACCAAAGACCGCGAGATCGTCACGGCACACGCCATCTACTGGTACTTCGTCGGTGCGGCATACGTCGCACTCTGGTTCGCGGTCTACGTCACCAAGTGATCGGGTAACGCACGCATGTTCACCACTGGTTCCAAACTCTTCATCGGGGCGACGACGCTCTCGCTGGCCGCCACCGTCGTGGTGGGTACCACCACAGGTGGCGGCACGGGCTCGCTGGCCACGATCGGGCTCATCTCGCTCACGGTCGCGCTGGCGTTCCTCACCGGCATCGTGGTGTTCGTGCGCGACGCCAACGTGCGCGGCACCGAACCCGGCGCCACCACCACGTCGGCGGCCGCCCAGTCGGCGCCGGCCGCCAGCATGTGGCCGCTGGTGTCGGCCGTGGGTCTGCTCCTCGTCGGTGTCGGTCTCATCACCGCTCCGGTGGTGTTCAAGGCCGGTTTGGTGGTGTTGTTCGCCGCAGCCGCCGAATGGATGATCCAGGGCTGGAGCGAGCGTGCGTCGGCCAGTGCCTCGTACAACACCGAGGTACGTCGCCGCATCCTCTTCCCGCTCGAGTTCCCGGTGCTCGCTGCCGTCATCGGCGCCGTGGTCGTCTACTCGTTCTCGCGCATCATGCTGTACCTCAGCAAAGAGGCCGGCCCGGTCGTCTTCATCGTGGTGGCCAGCCTCATCCTGGTGGGCGGCATCCTGTTCGCCGTGAAGCCGAAGCTCAGCAAGGGCTTCGTCGGTGGTGTCTGCGCCGTGGCCATGCTCGCGCTGGTCGGCACCGGTGTCGCCACGGCCATCAGCGGCCAGCGCTACATTCACGAGCACGCCACCGTCAGCAGCGACCCCGGTGTGTGCGCCAGCGCCGAAGAGACCGAGATCGACCACAAGGCGTCGCAGAGCCTGTCGGCGAAGAGCAACACCACGGCCACGGTGTACCTGGAGGACGGCAAGCTGTCGGCTCAGGTGCTCGGAATCACCGAGCGCCAGCAGACCATCACCATCCCGCGCAGCAACATCTCGCACATCGTGTTCCGCAACCTCGACGCCGAGGCCGCTCGCCTCACGGCCAACCTGGGCACCTTCACCAGCGACGTGAACGGCACCGAGGTCACCGAGAAGCCCGTCACCTGTACGGCGCTCGTCGAGCAGGACGGCCGTCAGTTCCTGACGTTGAACTTCCCCAAGAGCTCGAGCGCATCGCAGACGCCCTACACCTTCACGGTGCCCGGTGTCGAAGGCAGCTCCATCGAGATCGTGGTGCCCTGAGTCATGAAGCGGAGCAAGACCATCGTGGATACCGTAAGGAGCGTGCCCTCTGTGAACGGTCGTCGATCAGTTCGTCGTGTCCTTCCCATCGCCGGTGCTGCGCTCGCGTTGGCGCTCGCCGGATGCGCCAAGGACGCCCCCCAAGACACGTGGCAGCCTGCGGGCCCCAACGCCCAGAAGATCCAAGACCTGCAGTGGCCGGTGTTCCTGGTCGCCGGCATCGTCGGCGTCGTCGTGTTCGCGCTCATCGGGTTCATCCTCGTGAAGTTCCGCGACAAGGGTCAGCCGATCCCCAAGCAGAGCCACGGCAACCAAGCCCTCGAGATCACCCTCACCATCATCCCGGCGCTCATCCTCGTCGGGGTGGGCATCCCCACGGTCAGCACCATCTTCGAGCTGGCCAAGACCGACGACACCCAGTGTGTCGTCAACGTCACCGGCCAGCAGTGGTGGTGGGAGTACGACTACCCGGTGCAGGACGGCTGCGGTGGCATCAGTGCCCCCATCGTCACCAGCGGCCAGCTCGTCATCCCCACCGGCACCAAGGTGCTGGTGCGTGGCACCAGCCGCGATGTCATCCACTCGTACTGGATCCCGGCGTTGAACGGCAAGAAGGACATGGTGCCCGGCCGAGTGCACACGTTGCGCCTCGAGGCCGACCAGCCCGGTATCTACGCCGGTCAGTGCACCGAGTTCTGCGGTCTCAGCCACGCCAACATGAAGATGGAAGCCGTGGCGCTCAGCCCCGCCGACTTCGAGACCTGGAAGGCCGGCCAGTTGGCCGACTACGCAGCACCCGCCGCCGACAGCGATGCCGCCGCTGGTGAGGCGCTGTTCAAGGCCAACTGCGCCTACTGCCACCAGGTGAACGGCCTCACCAACACCGGGCCCGACGGCACCGTCACCCCGGTGCTCGCCAACCCCGACCAGTTCGTCGTGTCGGGTGCGGCCCCCAACCTCAGCCACCTCATGACGCGCAACACCTTCGCCGGCGCCACCTGGGATCTCCTCACGCCCGAGTGCCGCGACACGGTGTGGAACGCCTCGCCCGAGGAGTTCGGCGCCCTGTACCTGCAGGGCATCACGGCCGAATGCCTCAACGAGGTCGACCTGCGCGAATGGTTGCGCAATGCACCCGCCAAGAAGCCGATGTACGCCGACGCTGCTGCGAAGGAAGAACTCGGCGGCAAGGTGCGCGGCATGCCTGCGCTCGGTCTCACCGAGCAGCAGATCGACCTGATCATCGCCTACCTCCTCGAGCGGAAGTAAGGGAGCGGAACCGACCATGGCAATCATCGAACGACCTTCCTCCACGCCGGCCATCGCCGGCGCCGGAACGGCGGCCCCTGCGGTCGTCACCCCGTCGGAGGCCTACGGCGTGTTCAAGCGCCCCGTCAGCAGCACCGGCTGGCGGTCGTGGCTGTTCACCGTCGACCACAAGAAGCTCGGCATCATGTACGGCGTCGCCGCGATGGTGTTCTTCCTCATCGGTGGCCTCGAGGCACTGCTCATCCGTGCGCAGCTCGCCGGCCCCGAGGGCACGGTGCTCAGCGCCGACCAGTACAACCAGATGTTCACGATGCACGCCACGACGATGGTGTTCCTCTTCGTGATGCCGATGGCTGCGGCGTTCGCCAACTACTTCGTGCCGCTCCAGATCGGCGCTCGCGACGTGGCGTTCCCCCGCATCAACGCCTTCGGTTTCTGGTGCTTCCTGTTCGGCGGCATCTTCCTGAACACCTCGTGGTTCCTGGGTGGTGGCGCCGATGGCGGTTGGTTCATGTACCAGCCCAACGCCAACGCGCTGTTCTCGCCCAGCCACGGCATCGACTTCTGGGGTCTCGGCCTGCAGATCACCGGTATCGCCTCGCTCACCGGTGCCATCAACCTCATCGTCACGGTGCTCAACATGCGGGCCCCCGGCATGAAGATGATGAAGATGCCGATCTTCACCTGGATGGTGCTGGTCGTGCAGTTCCTGCTGCTGTTCGCCATCCCGGTCATCACCGTGGCGCTGTTCCTGCTCATGTTCCAGCGCGAGTTCGGGGCCACGTTCTTCGACGTCAGCGCCGGCGCCGACCCGTTGCTGTGGCAGCACCTGTTCTGGATCTTCGGCCACCCCGAGGTGTACATCCTCGTGCTGCCCAGTTTCGGCATCATCTCCGAGATCCTGCCGGTGTTCAGCCGCAAGCCGTTGTTCGGCTACCGCTTCGTGGTGTTCTCGGGCGCCGCCATCGGTTTCCTCGGCTGGGGCGTGTGGGCGCACCACATGTTCGCCAGCGGCCTCGGGCCGGTCAGCGTGGCCGTGTTCTCGGTGGCCACCATGCTCATCGCCATCCCCACCGGTGTGAAGATCTTCAACTGGACCCTCACCATGTGGGGCGGCAAGTTGCAGTACACCGTGGCCATGCTGTTCGCCATCGGCCTCGTGGTGCAGTTCACCATCGGTGGTCTGTCGGGCGTCACGCACGCGGTCGCCCCCAGCGACACGCAGCAGACCGACACGTACTACATCGTGGCCCACTTCCACTACACCATCTTCGGTGGTGCGGTGCTGGGCCTGTTCGCCGGCTTCTACTACTGGTGGCCGAAGATGTTCGGCAAGATGCTGTCCGAGCGCCTCGGCAAGTGGAACTTCTGGGTGATGGTCGTCGGCATGAACATGACGTTCGGGCCGATGCACATCATCGGTCTGCAGGGTCAGCCGCGCCGCATGATGAACTGGACCGAGGCCCGTGCGGGCGAGGGGTTCTTCAACATCGGCTTCTGGAACCTTGTCGCCTCCATCGGGTCGTTCATCCTGGCCGTCGGTGTGTTCCTCTTCATCGTCAACGTGTGGATCACCTCCCGCAAGAGCGAGAAGGCACCGCTCGACCCGTGGGATGCCCGCAGCCTCGAGTGGATGACCGCCAGCCCGCCGAAGGAGCACAACTTCGACAGCATCCCCACGGTGCATGCGCTCGACGAGTTCTTCCATCGCAAGTACGAGGAGAACCACGACACCGGCGAGGTCACCAGGGTCTCGTCGGCCGAAGAGATCCTGGCCGAGATGGAAGCCAACGCCGACAAGCACATCCACCTGCCGTCACCGTCGTACTGGCCCATCCTGCTCGCCCTGGGTCTGCCGATCATGGCCTACGGCGTGATCTACAACCTGCTGCTCACCGCCATCGGCGGTGTCATCGTGCTGCTGTCGATGTTCGGCTGGGCACTCGAGCCCTCGGTGGCCGACGACAGCGATTACGACCCGCCCGCCGACAGCGGCGGCGCCACGAAGGAGTTGGCGACCCTTGGCTGACCTCGCAGTCCACGCGCCCGACACGGGCGACCACGGCCACGGCGATCACGGTGGCCACGACGACCACGGTGCGCACCACACGTCCACCGGGTTGAGCAACAACAAGATGGCGATGTGGATGTTCCTCGGCAGCGAGTGCTTGCTGTTCGGTGGTCTCATCTCCACCTACATGCTCTACCGCGGTCGTGCCTCCGAGAACCTCGGTCCCGACCAGATCTACGACATCCCGTTCACCTCGGTGAGCAGTTTCGTCCTGCTGATGAGCTCGCTCACGATGGTGCTCGCGGTGAGCGCTGCTGCGCAGGACGACGACCGCACCACCAATCTGTGGCTCACTGTCACGGCGTTGCTGGGCGCCACCTTCGTGGGTGGCCAGGTGTACGAGTTCACGTCGTTCTACCAGGAGGGTCTGGGCTTCACGACCAGCCTGTTCAGCTCCAGCTTCTACACGCTCACCGGCTTCCACGGTGTGCACGTCACCGTCGGCGTCATCATGCTGTTGGCCACGGTGGGCATGGTGCGGCGCAACCGCATCCCCGGCCAGAAGTCGGAAGTCGTCGAACTGGTCGGTCTCTACTGGCACTTCGTCGACGTCGTGTGGATCATCATCTTCACGCTCGTCTACCTGATCCCGTCGTGAGCGAGGCCACCGCCATGAGCACCACCACCGAACACGTCGAGCACGCCGAAGCCGAAGCACACGGCCACGACGCACATTCGAGCCACAAGTCCACCAGCTACTACGTCAAGGTGGCGCTCATCCTGGCGGCTTTCACCGCCCTCGAGACGACCACCTACTGGTGGCCGAAGAGCGCGCACACCTTGGCGATGGTGACGCTGTTCAGCATGATGGCCATCAAGTTCGTCATGGTCGTGTCGCTGTTCATGCACCTGAAGTTCGACAACAAGATCTTCAGCTGGCTGTTCTACTCGGGCCTGATCCTCGCCGTGCTCGTGTACTGCGCGTTCCTCGCCTGCTTCCAGTTCTTCTCGAGCTGATCCCCCC
>JBEICS010000107.1:0-6788 GCA_040383925.1 Acidimicrobiaceae bacterium
CCCCATCGATACCGGGGTGTGGTGCGGGGTGACCAGCAGCTCGGCGGTGCCAGGCATCACGGTGGAGCGCGAGGCGATGCCGAGCACGTCGGCGCGGCGCACGCGCAGCGGCCCGGCGGTGACCAGGCCGCGTCGGGCAGTAGGCAGTCGGTATGCGGCAGCCGTGCGTTCGCCGGGGCTGAGCGGAGCGAGGTGCATCACCGCTCCGGCACCGCCGACCGGTTCCCACAGGCGCATCACCGGGGTGCGACGGGGGCCCGGGTTCGCGATGACGAGGTCGACGCGAGCGGCCTCGCCCACCATCACCGAACCAGGGGCCACGCGGCGGTGCACCGTCAGGCGCGGCATCGGCCGCAGCACAGTGAGTACCGCCCAGACGACCGCGACGGCAATGCCGCCGGCGACGACGTACAGCTCGAGGATGCCGAACACCCGACCCAGCACGGCAGCCGTCGCTGCTGCCGCCAACGCCCCCCAGCCGGCGCGGGTGAGCATCAGCGCCCGGCCGGCACCGCGACGCTGTCGACCACCTCGCGCACGGCCTGCTCGGCCGTCAGACCTCGCGACGCAGCATCGGGCCGCACCACGACGCGGTGGGCGAGCACGGCGCCGGCCACCACCTTCACGTCGTCGGGGATGGCGTAGTCGCGGCCGTTGGCGGCCGCCCTCGAGCGCGTGGCCCGCGCCAGTTGCAGCGTGGCACGTGGCGACAGCCCGAGGGTGAGTCCGGCGTGGCTGCGGCTCGCCTCGGCGATCGACACCAGGTAGGCCTTCAAGGCGTCGGCGAGGTGGACGGTGCGCACCACCTGCGACATAGCGGTGATCTCGGCCGCGGTGACCACGGGCTGCAGGGTGGTGAGCACCTCGTTGGCCCCGAGCGAGTCGAGGATCTGCATCTCGGCCTCGCGGCTGGGGTAGCCGAGCGACAGGCGCATCAGGAACCGGTCGAGCTGGCTCTCGGGCAGGCGGTACGTGCCCTCCTGCTCGACGGGGTTCTGGGTGGCCACCACCATGAACGGGTGGGGGAGCCGGTAGGTGCGCCCCTCGGCGCTGACCTGGCGTTCCTCCATGGCCTCGAGCAGTGCCGACTGGGTCTTCGGTGAGGCGCGGTTGATCTCGTCGGCCAGCACGATGTTGGCGAACAGCGGCCCGGGCTGGAACACGAAGCTCTCGGTGGAGCGCTGCAGGATGCTGACACCGATGAGGTCGGTGGGCAGCAGGTCGGGGGTGAACTGCACACGCTTCCACGTGCAGTCGACCGATGCGGCGAGTGCTTTGGCGAGGCTGGTCTTGCCCACGCCGGGCACGTCTTCGATGAGCAGATGGCCCTCGGCCAGCAGGCACATCAGTGCCAGGTCGATGACATCGCGTTTGCCGTGCACCACCCGGGCGATGTTGCCGCTGATGGCGTCGAACAGCGACGCGAAGGTGGTCGACGTGACGCTGCCCGCCGGCGGTGCCACGGCGCCGGGCACTGCATCGTGCTGGGCCGTCATGGAGTAGAGCGTAGACGGCGGGGGAGCACCGCTACTGTCGGGGCGTGTCCGATCTCTCGCTCGCCATCGACATCGGTGGCACCAAACTGGCCGCCGGCATCGTCGACGGGGCAGGAACGGTGCTGGTGCGCGACCGTGTCCCGACACCGGCGCGCGACGTGTGGCCGGCGGTCACGCGGCTGGTGCGACGGGTGCTCGCCGCCTCACCGGAGCCGCCGGTGAACTGCGGGATCGGGTGCGGCGGTCCGATGACACCGGTCGACGGCACGGTGTCGCCACTGCACATCCCGTCGTGGCGGCGGTTCGCGCTGCGCGAGTACGCCGAGCAGCTCACCGGACTTCCCGTGGTGGTCGACAACGATGCGAAGGCCCTCGCCCTGGCCGAGGCCTGGCGGGGTGCGGCGATGGGCGTGAACGACTTCATCGGCGTGGTGGTCGGCACCGGGGTGGGCGGTGGCATCGTCAGCCGCGGGCGACTGCTGCAGGGCCGTCTCGGCAATGCCGGCCACATCGGCCACATCGTCGTCGAGCCCGACGGACGCCCGTGCCGGTGCGGTGGCTTCGGGTGCCTCGAGGCCTACTGCAGCGGTGTGGCCATCGAGGCCGAGACCGGTCGCTCGCCCCAGCGCGCCTCGACCGTCATCCAGACCCGAACCGGCACGCTGGTGGGCCGGGCACTGGCATCGGTGGGTGCGCTGGTCGACCTGCGCCTCGCCGTGGTGGGCGGCTCGGTGGCGCTCGGGTTCGGGCAGGTGTTCTTCGAGGCGGCGCAAGCCGAACTCGATGCCCGGGCCAAACTGTCGTTCACGTCGGGCTTCCGCGTGGTGTCCGCCGCCCTGGGCTCAGAGGCACCGCTGGTGGGTGCCGCGGCGCTCGCCCGGTTCGCATCCGGTCCGGCTACCGGCGGGTAGCATCAGCATCATGCGCCCCACGTACACCGCTGAAGCCGAGGCCTACCGCGAGAAGGTGCAGGCCTTCCTCGCCGAGAAGCTGCCCTCGAACTGGCACGGGATCGGCCGCCTCGAGGGCACCGATCTCGAGCACTTCGTGGGCGAGTGGCGCCAGACCCTGTTCGAGGGCGGGTACCTGGCCCCGGGCTGGCCGGTCGAGTTCGGTGGCGCCGGCCTGTCGGCGCTCGAACAGGTCATCATCGGTGAGGAGTTCGCCAAGGCCGGTGTGCCCACCGGTGGCCCGAACGACGTGTTCGGCATCCAGATGCTCGGCAACACCCTGCTGCAGTGGGGCACCGACGAGCAGAAGCAGTACTACCTGCCGCGCATCTTGTCGGGCGCCGACGTGTGGTGCCAGGGTTACTCCGAGCCCAACGCCGGCAGCGACCTGTCGAACCTCGGTCTGCGTGCGCAGCTCGACGGCGACCAGTGGATCCTGAACGGCCAGAAGATCTGGACCTCGGCCGGTCACCTCGCCGACCACATCTTCACCCTCGCCCGCACCGATCCCGATGCGCCCCGCCACAAGGGCATCTCGTTCCTGCTCGTCGACATGCGCCAGCCCGGTATCGAGGTGCGCCCCATCCGCATGATCTCGGGCGAGAGCGAGTTCAACGAGGTGTTCTACACCGATGCCGTCACGCCCAAGCACGAAGTGGTCGGTGGGGTGAACAACGGCTGGGCCGTGGCCATGACGCTGCTGGGTTTCGAGCGCGGTGAGGCGGCGGCAACGCTGCCCATCCGCTTCCAGGCCGAACTCGACCGGCTGTTCCTGCTGGCCAAGCAGCACGGTGTGGCCGACGACCCGCGTATCCGCCAGCGCCTCGCCCAGTGCTACGCCAAGGTGCAGATCATGCGGTTCAACGGCATGCGCGTGCTCACCCGTTTCCTCGCCGGTCACCATCCCGGCCCCGACGGCGCCATCTCGAAGCTGTACTGGAGCGAGTACCACAAGGAGCTCACCGAACTGTCGATCGACATCCTCGGTGCTGCGGCAATGGCCCCCGAGGGCCGCCGCCCGTCGAGCGCCTTCCAGACCGACGACGCCGGCGCCCCCAACAGCACCTGGAGCTGGGTGGGCACCTTCCTCAATGCCCGCGCCGGCACCATCTACGCCGGCTCGTCGCAGATCCAGCGCAACATCGTCGGCGAGATGGTGCTGGGCCTGCCGAAGGAGCCCCGCTGAGCTCGAGCCGTGTCGGCCTGCGGCAGTGGCTGTCCGTTGCCGGTGCGGTCGCAGCACGGCCGCGCCTGTGGCCCGAAGCGGTCGGGCAGATGACGCGCCTGGCCCGCACCGGCTGGTGGCGGCGCCGGCCGTTCCTGCCCCTTCCGGGCGGTGACTACCTCGAGTTCCGGCTACTCACCCAGTACGGCGACGAGCATCATCCTCCCGCACCTGACGATGTGGTGGACTACCTCGCATGGTGCGCACGGGTCAGGCCATGACCGAGCCAGGCCCACTCGGCTGCGGCGGCAGGTAGGTCGTCGTCATGTCGAGCGCGCTGGTGCTGAATGCCTCGTACGAGCCGCTCTCGGTGGTGCCCGCCCGCCGCGCTGTGTGCCTGGTCATCGCCGACAAGGCCGAGATCGTCGAGACCGACGGCTCGTTCCTGCACGCGGCGACGGTGGCCTTCCCCAGTCCGCTGGTCATCAGGCTGCGCACGATGGTGCGGGTGCCGTTCCATCGTCGCACCTCGTTGTCGCGCCGTGCGCTGTTCGCCCGCGACGAGCACCGCTGCCAGTACTGCGGCGCTGTCGCCGATTCGATCGATCACATCGTGCCGAAGTCGCGGGGTGGCGCCCATTCGTGGGAGAACGTGGCCGCCGCCTGTCGGCCCTGCAACCTCGCCAAGCGCGACCGCACGCCCGACGAGGCAGGCATGCGCCTCGCCCGTCCGGCCCGCGCGCCACGTGAACTCACCTGGGTGTCGGTGGCGGTGCCGCGTGTGCCCGAGGCGTGGAAGCCGTACCTCGCTTTCGCGAGCTGAGTCGGGTCGAGTCGAATGAACACACCGGCAGGATGGACGATCGAGCACGCCTCGGGGTCGGCGTCGGCGTTCCATGGGTGGGAACCAGAGCCGGGCGCGGGGCGGCTGGCCCGCTGGTTCAGCGTCGACGCGCCTGCGCTCGTGCTGGGCTCGGCACAGCGCGACGACGTGGTCGATGCCTCCGCCTGTGCGGCGGCCGGGGTGGAGGTGGTGCGTCGCCGCAGTGGCGGGGGAGCGGTGCTGCTGCTTCCGGGCGAGGTGACCTGGCTCGACGTAGTGGTACCTGCCGGCGACCCGCTGTGGGACGACGACGTGGGCCGGTCGATGCTGTGGTTCGGCGAGGCCTGGGCCGGCGCGCTGCGGGCGCTCGGCGAACCAGACGTCGCCGTACATAGCGGCGCGATGCGGTCGAGCGAGTGGTCGCGCCTGGTGTGCTTCGACGGGCTGGGGCCCGGTGAGGTAACCGTCGGGGGCAGCAAGACGGTGGGCATCAGTCAGCGCCGCACGCGGGCATGGGCGCGCCTGCAGGCCGCCGTGTACCACCGGTGGCAGCCCGATGTGCTGCTCGGGCTGCTCCGTGGGCCGGTGCCCGAACTCGACCAGTTGCAGTCGGTGCACGCGGTGCCCGGTGCCGAGGCGCTGATGGCGGCGATGGTCCGTCAGTTGCCGCCCGTCGTCTGAACGACGCTCGCTGACCGCACCCGACCCGGCCTCGTCCGGCTCCAGGCGTGCTCCGTCGCGCTTCTGGTGGGGTCGGGTGGGGGAGATGGGGGAGCGAAAAGGGGGAAAGTGGGGAAAAGAGTTGACAAGTGGGGGGCTGTGGGGGAAGAATGGGGGCCATGTGGGGCGCCGTGGCGATCGCAGCGAGGTGGTGGTAGGTGCTGTTCGTCGGCACCCACGAGCGCCAGCTCGACGACAAGGGCCGCCTGGCGTTGCCGGCGGCCTTTCGCGCGCACCTCGGCGAGCACTGCTACCTGGTGTTCGGCGACGACCAGTGCGTGAACGTGGTGCCTGCCGCCACGTTCGAGCAGATGGCCGAGCAGCTCATGGCTCGCGTCGAGCGCGGCGAGGTGTCGCTGCAGCGTCAGCGCGCCGTGTCGTCGAGCGCGACGCTCGTCACTGTCGACAAGCAGGGCCGCGTCAGCATCGACGAGAAGCTGCGTGCGTACGCCGGGCTCGCCACCGAACAGCGTGTGGTGATCTCGGGCAACTTCCGCGTGATCGAACTCTGGTCGCCCGAGCGCTTCGCCCAGGTGAACGCCGCTGGTACCAGCGATCTCGCCGGGCAGGTCGTCCAATGAGCACGAAGGAGGGCCGAGGCACCGAGCCGACGGCGCAGCCGCGGCGATGAAGCACACGATCGACACGAATCACCCGACACCTCATGTCACCCGCCAGCGTCGCTGGAGTGGTGATCGAGCCTCCTGGCTCGCCTGCAGTTCGTCGGCCGGCAAGATGGTCAGCCCCACTCCGCCCGCTTGCCGTCTCGTCGACCGGGGAGACATCCCGGCGACACCCGCCGACCGGCGAACTGCAGACGAGCCGGGAACCCGCCCGGCACCGCAGCCCGCAGGGTTCCTCCGATGAGCGAACCCTTCGAGCACCAGCCCGTGATGGCAGCCGAGATCGTCGAGGCCTTCGCACCGGTGCCACCGGGGTGGGTGCTCGACGGAACACTCGGCGGTGCAGGGCACGCGGTGCTGCTGCTCGAAGCCCACCCGCACCTGAAGGTGCTCGGCCTCGACCGCGACGCCGATGCGCTCGAGGTGGCCCGCCAACGGCTGGCACGGTTCGGTGATCGGGTGGCCACCGCCCACGTTCGCTTCGACCACCTCGCAGACGCCATGGAAGCACTCGACATCGCCACCCTCTCCGGAGCCCTGTTCGACCTCGGCGTCAGCTCGCCCCAACTCGACCGGGCCGAGCGCGGGTTCTCGTACCGCAACGAAGCGCCCCTCGACATGCGGATGGACCGCAGCCAGCACTGGTCGGCTGCCGACATCGTGAACGGCTACGACGAGGCAACCCTCGCCGGGGTCATCCAGCGATACGGCGACGAGCGCTTCGCCCGCCGCATCGCCGCGGCCATCGTGGCGGCGCGGCCCATCGAGACCACCACCCAGTTGGCCGAGGTGGTGGTGTCGGCCATCCCCGCACCGGCGCGGCGCACCGGCGGCCATCCGGCGAAGCGCACCTTCCAGGCCATTCGCATCGAACTGAACCAGGAACTCGAGGTACTTCCCGACGCCATCGACTCCGCCCTCGACCGCACCGACGTGGGCGGTCGCGTGGTGGTGCTGTCGTATCACTCGGGTGAGGACCGCATCGTGAAGGAGCGGTTCCGTCTCGCCGAG
>JBEICS010000108.1:0-6768 GCA_040383925.1 Acidimicrobiaceae bacterium
GGAGGTGAGCGGCCGCAGCTACCCGGTGGAGGTGCGGTATCGACCGCTCGAGGCCGAGGGGTTCGGCGGTGGCGACGACGGTGCGGCCGACCAGGTGCAGGGCGTCTGCGATGCCGTGCAGGAACTGTGCACCGAGGGACCTGGCGACATCCTCGTGTTCCTGTCGGGCGAGCGCGAGATCCACGACGCCGCCGACGCGCTACGCCGTCTCGACCTGCGCAATACGACGGTGCTGCCGCTCTACGCGCGACTCAGCTCGGTGGAACAGCACCGCATCTTCCAGCCGCACACCTGGCGGCGGGTGGTGCTCAGCACCAACATCGCCGAGACATCGCTCACCGTGCCCGGCGTGCGCTACGTGGTCGACACCGGCGTGGCCCGCATCTCGCGCTACAGCCACCGGTTGAAGGTGCAGCGCCTGCCCATCGAGCCCATCTCGCAGGCCTCGGCCGACCAGCGTGCGGGCCGATGCGGCCGTGTGGCGCCCGGTATCTGCATCCGCCTCTACGACGAAGCCGAGTTCGCCGACCGCCCCGAGTTCACCGAACCCGAGATCCTGCGCACCAACCTGGCCTCGGTCATCCTGCAGATGACCGCGCTGGGCCTGGGCGACGTGGGGGCCTTCCCGTTCGTCGAGCCACCCGATCGGCGTTCGGTGCGCGACGGCTATGCGCTGCTCGACGAACTGGGTGCTCTGCAACCCGCCGACGGTGCCGACGACGCGCATCGCCGCCTCACGCAGGTCGGCAAGCGTCTCGCCCGGCTGCCCGTCGACCCGCGCCTCGGCCGCATGGTGCTCGAGGCCGACCGGCATGGCGGAGTTCGCGAGGTGCTGGTCATCGCCGCCGCGCTGTCGATCCAGGATCCACGCGAGTTCCCCACCGAACACCGTCAGGCTGCCGACGAGGCTCATCGCCGCTTCGCCGTGCCGGGCAGCGACTTTCTGGCGCTGGTGAAACTGTGGGACCACCTGCGCGAACAGCAGCAGCAACTGAGCAGCAACCAGTTCCGCAAGTTGTGCCGCGCCGAGTTCCTCAACTACCTCCGCGTGCGCGAGTGGCAAGACCTGTACAGCCAACTGCGCCAGGTGGCGGGCCAGTTGGGAGTGCGCAGCGGCACCGAGGCGGCGCACCCCGACCGCATCCACCAGGCTCTGCTGTCGGGTCTGCTCAGCCATCTCGGTGTGCGCGACGGCGACGGCCGCGAGTTCCGTGGTGCGTACGGCTCGAAGTTCGTGGTGGCCCCGGGGTCGGCGCTGGCGAAGAAGCCGCCGAAGTGGCTGATGGCTGCCGAACTGGTCGAGACCAACCGGCTGTGGGGCCGCATGACCGCAGCGGTGCAGCCCGAGTGGGCCGAGCACCTGGCCGGGCCGCTGGTGAAGTATTCGTACGGCGATCCCACCTGGGATGCGCGCAGCGGCCGGGCAGTGGTGGTCGAGCGGGCCACGCTGTTCGGCCTGCCCATCGTGACGGGCCGCACCATCGGCCTCGACCGGCTCGACCGCGGTCTGGCCCGCGAGATGTTCATCCGCCACGCCCTGGTGGAGGGTGACTGGGAGACCCGCCACCCGTTCGTCGCCGAGAACCGCGACACACTGCACGACCTGCGCACGATGGGCGACCGGGTGCGTCGCTTCGACCTCATCGACGACGAGTTGGTATTCGCGTTCTACGACCGCCGGGTGGGCGCCGACGTGGTGTCGACCCGTCACTTCGACCGGTGGTGGCAACAGCAGCAGCGCACCCGACCCGATGCGCTGCGCATCACGGCTGAGGCGCTGCTGGGCGACGTGGCCGCGCCGGGGGTGACCGACGACTTCCCCGACACGTGGCACTACGACGGCATCGACCTGCGCCTCACCTATCGCTACGAGCCCGGTGCCACCGACGACGGCGCCACCGTGCACGTGCCGCTGACCGTGCTGAACCGGGTGGGTGACGAGGGCTTCGACTGGACGGTGCCGGGCTTCCGCGAGGAACTGGTCACAGCCCTGTGCCGCACGCTGCCGAAGGAGGTGCGCCGGGCGATGGTGCCGGCGGCCGAAACGGTCGCTGCGGCCTGCAGCCGCATCGACCCTGCCGACGGTCGCCTCGTGGTGTCGCTGGCCCGGGTGCTCACCGAGATGCTCGGCGAGCGGATCACCGCGTCGATGTTCGACGGTGTCCGCATCCCCGACCATCTGCGCATCACGTTCTCGGTCGACGATGCCTCGGGCCGCAGCCTGGGCACCGGCAAGGACATCCACGCGTTGCGTCGCGCGCTCGAGGGCCGCATGCGCGCCGCCATCGCTGCTGCGGCACCGTTGGCCGAACGTGCCGGCATCGTCGCCTGGGACCTGGACACGGTGCCGCGTCAGGTCGAGACCGTGGGCGACGGGCACAGCGTGTTCGGCTACCCGGCGCTGCTCGACGACGGCGACAGCGTGAGCCTGCGCATCTTCACCACGCCCGCCACCCAGGCGCGGGTGATGCGCGCCGGGGTGCGCCGCCTGCTGCTGCTCGCCGTGAACGTCACCCGCAAGCAGGTGGTGCAAGGCCTCACCAACGCGCAACGGCTGGCGATCGCCCGCAGCGAGCGGGTCGAGCTCGACGAGGTGGCCGACCAGTGCATCACCACTGCTGCCGATCTCGTGGTGAGCGACTTCGTCGAACGCCACGGCGATCTGCCCTTCGACGCCGATGCGTTCGCCGAGTTGGTCGCCGACGGCCGGGCCCGGCTGGCGCCCACGGCGGGCGACGCCTTGCGTGCCGCCGCCGAGGTGATCGCAGCAGCGAACGGGGTGGAGGCGATGCTCGATCGCATGGTCAGCCCACTGGTGGCCACCACGGTCGACGATGCCCGGCGCCACCTGCGCCGTCTCGTGCGCCGCCGCTTCGTGGCCACCGCCGGCGTGCGTCGCCTGCCCGACGTGCTGCGCTACGTGCGCGGTATCGAACGCCGGCTCGACAAGGTGACCGACGGCCCGATGCGCGACGCGCAGCGCCTGCGCACCGTCGCCACGCTCGAGGCGCGGTACGAGGCACTGCTCGACGCCTACGAGCGGTCGAAGCGGGTCTTGCCCGCCGAGGCCGTCGAGCTGGGCTGGCTGCTCGAGGAGTTGCGGGTGAGTGAGTTCGCCCAGGCGCTGGGTACGGCGGTGTCGGTGAGTCCGCAGCGCATCTCGCGCGACCTCGCCCGCCTCGGCGCCTGACGGAGCACCCGGTCAGTCGGGACGCGTGACGGCGAAACCGGCGGCCTGCAGGGCGGCGACCACGGCGTCGCTGTGGGCCCGGTCGGCGGTCTCGACCTGCACGTCGACGACGGCCGACCGCAGCCGGGTGGCCGGGCCCATGCGGTCGTGCGACAGTTCGACGATGTTGGCGCCCTGGGCCGCCAGCACCCCGGTGAGCGAGTGCAGCGCGCCGGGCCGGTCGGGCAGCGACACCGACAGGGTGGTGAGCCGCCCGCTGCGGGCGAGGGCGCGCAGCATGGCCGAGGCCAGCACCCGCAGGTCGATGTTGCCGCCCGACAGCAGCAGACCCACCCGGCGGCCCCGGAACCGGTCGGGGTGGGCCAGCAGGGCGGCCAGCGGTGCCGCGCCGGCCCCCTCGGCCACCACCTTCTCCACCTCGAGGTACAGGGCGATGGCCGCCTCGACGTGGTCGTCGTCGACCACCACGATGTCGACCCCTTGCTGCTGGGCGAACCGCACCGCCGACGCACTGGGCCGGGCGACGGCGATGCCTTCGGCGATGGTGTCGCCACCCAGCACGCTGCCGTCGCCGCCGTGCATCCGCGAGGCGAACGCGGCGTAGGCCGCCACCTGCACGCCCACCACATCGACGCGGGGGTCGATCCCTCGGGCCGCAGCGATCGAGCCGGCCAGCAGACCACCGCCCCCGACCGGCACCACCAACGCATCGAGGTCGGGAGCCTCGTGCAGCAGTTCGAGGACCGCGGTGCCCTGGCCGGCCATGACCACCGGGCAGTCGTAGGGCGGCACGAACACGAGGTTGCGTTCGTCGGCCAGGCGCCGGGCGTGCTCGGCGGCCTCGACGAGCGTCGCCCCGGCGGTGACCACCTCGGCACCCAGCGTGCGGGTGTTGGCCATCTTCACCAGCGGCGTGCCCTCGGGCATCACCAGCGTGGAGGAGATGCCGAGGCGGGTGGCGTGATGGGCGAGCCCCTGGGCGTGGTTGCCGGCCGACATCGCCACCACACCGCGCGCCCGTTCCTCGGGCGACAGGGTGAGCAATCGGTTCAGCGCACCGCGTTCTTTGAACGCGCCGGTGAACTGCAGGTTCTCGAACTTCACCACCACCTCGGCGCCGGTGATGGCCGACAGCGTGTGCGACAGCGCCGTGGGCGTGGCGGCGACCGCCCCGCGGATGCGGTCGGCGGCGGCAAGCACATCAGGAAAGGTGATGGGGGGCCCGATATGCATCAGGTGGCCGACATTACTGCCGGCCACCTGATGCAACTGGGGGGTTTGGGGGTTCTGGATCAGGACTCGGGAATCAGCACGTCGTTCATCACGTGGACGACGCCGTTGGTGGCCATCACATCGCCTGCGGCGATCTCGAAGCCGTTGATGAGCACCGCGTCGCCCTTTCGGGTGACCTCGAGGTCGATTCCGGCGACGGTGGTGAGCGTGCCGGGCTGCAGGTCGGCGAGGGTGAGCTTGCCGGGCACCACGTGGTAGGTGAGCACCGTGGCGAGGAGTTCGGGGTCGTCCTGCACCTGGTGCAGCGTGGCCGTGGGGATCTTGGCGAAGGCGTCGTCGGTGGGGGCGAACACCGTGAACGGACCCTCGCTGCGCAGCGTGTCGACCAGGCCTGCATCGACGACGAGGCCGGCGAGTTCGGTGAACACCGTGGCCGCCAGTGCCGTGCCGACGATGTCGAACAACTCGGCGGGCGCTTCCGTGGTGGTCGGTGCGGTGGTGGCCGGGGCGATGGTCGTGGTGGCCGGCGCAACGGACAGGTCGTCGGCGCAGGCCGTGGCGGCGAGCGCCAGCGCGGCGGTGGCGGCCAGGGCGAGACCGACGCGGGCACGGCCGATACGGACGGGAGCGGTACGGGGAGTTACGAGCACACGACGAACGTACCGACCATGCATCGGCCGAGGCAGGGGCTCAGGTCCCACCGCCCTGGGACCAAAGGCCCACGCTCCACCGCCTCGTGGTCGGGGTGTTGGTCGAGGATCAGCCGGCGACCGAGTAGGTGACGGTCACCAGCACAAAGCGGGTGAGACTGCCCTGGTTGAAGGGGATGCCCTCGGCGGACATGCTGGCGTACAGCATCTGATCGCTCGCGGGTGCCTCGTCGACGGCGACGATCTCGCCCAGGGTGAGCCCGGCCGTGTCGGCCAGATCGTTCGCCTGGCGCTCGGCCCGGTCGATGGCATCGGTGCGGGCATCGTGGATCAGGGCGTCGTCATCGTTCATCTCCCACGCCATGCCCTGCAGGCGTAGGGCATCGGTGATGGCGAACGTCGCGCCGTCGAGCAACGGTCCGGCGGCGGCCAGGTCGTCGACCCGCACACTGAACGTCTCGCTGGCCTGGTACCCGCTGATCGACGGGGTCCCGACGCCGCTGTAGTTGCCGTAGGTGGGGTACGCCCACAGCCCGGTGGTCTGCACATCGGTGTCGGCGATGCCGTACTGGCGGAGGAACTCGGTGAGCGTGCCGGCCTTGGCAGCCAGGTTCGCCAGCGCCTCACCGGTGCTGGCGCCGAACACCTCCACGCCGAGGGAGAGCACGAGCGAGTCGGGGCTGCCTTCAGCGCTGCCCAACGCGGTGACGGTGACGGTGCGCGGCGTCGGGTCGCTCGTCGCCGGTGGGGTCGAGGCGGTTGTGGTCACGTCCGTCGCAGTGGCCCCGGCGGTCGCTCCGGTTGCATCGTCGGCACGACGCAGTGTGCTGCACCCCGCAACTCCGACGAGCAGGGCGAGCACCGCTGCGCCGCGGAGGGTGAGCAGGACGGGATGGTGAAGGGAATGCTGGGTTCGACGCATGCGCCGAGCGTGAATCGGCCGCCGCCCGGGCAACAGGGTCGAACAGGCCCTCGTGGCCAGCCGGTCAGGCCTGATCGGCTGGCACGGTGACCTCGTACCACTGCACCCGCAGCAGGCGCGTGGGTGCCAGCTCGAGGCGCACGCGGACCGGCGAACCCGACGGGTGGGCGAGGTCGACGGTGGCGCCGGCGCCGCTCGACGGCGTGATCGCGAGCACCTCGAGCGACCCTCCGCAGGCCTCGACCAGTCGGTGTGCCGCATCGGCACGTCGGGCGAACGACTCGTCGGGCGCCACGTTGTCGGCGAACACCTCGTCGGCCACGTCGTCACGCCAGTTCGCCAACAGTCCCACCAGCGCTGCTGCGGCGCCCAACACCTCGGACGAGAACGGCTGCGGTGTCGGGGGCACCGCGCCGGCACCGTCGAGCAGCATCAGCATCCGCATGGTGAGTTCGCTCATCGGTGCGTAGGTGCCGTTCGACAGGGCGATCGCGCCGAGGCGCCGTCGGCTCAGCCAGCGCATGTTCGATCCGTAGCCGGGCAGGCCGCCGGCGTGGGTGACGATGCGGCCGAGGGTGGGGCTGTCGGCGATACGCAGCCCGTAGCCGTAGCCCGCGGTGAGCCGTTGGCCGGCCAGCATCGTCGATCCCGCGTACGTGTGGATGCGCTGCATCTCGCGGCGCGAGGCGCGTCGCACCGGGCCGTCGTCGGCGTCGTCGCGCGGTGGGAACGCCTCGTCGAGGAAGTGCACCCAGCGGGCGAGGTCGGCGACC
>JBEICS010000109.1:0-6763 GCA_040383925.1 Acidimicrobiaceae bacterium
GCCGAGGGCTGCCTCGCCTGGCCGCCCACCGACATGCCCCCGCCCATCGGCTACATCTGCGCCCTGAAGGACCCCGAGGGCAACATGATCGAGTTCAGCTACGACCAGGGTGTGTACGCCAAGGCCCAAGAGGTGTGGGGCGCCCCGTCGTGAGCGCCGGGTCGTGAGCACGCCGGCAGACATCTGCCGGCAGTACCTCGGGGCCTTCGCCGGCGGCGACCCCGATGCCATCGCGGCACTCGTCACCGACGACTTCGTCAACGAGCACACGGCGGCACTCGGCACCGGCTGCGAAGGGCGTGAGGCCTATCGCGGTCGGCTGCCCGGCTTCCTCGGCTCGATGCCCGGCCTGCACTACGAGGTGGAGGACATCGTCGCCGAGGACGACCGCGTGTGCGCCGCCTACACGTTGCGCACCACGGTGAACGACCGTCCCATCGCGGTGCGCGGGGTGATGCGGTTCATCGTGCGCGACGGCCTGATCGCCAAGCGCACCGACTACTGGGACAGCCTCGTGTTCCAGCGCCAAGCCGGCCTCGCCTGAGCCCTGAGCCCTGATCCCGTGGCCGGCTCGGCCCGTCAGAGCATGGGGAACTTGGCCTTGTCGGGCAGGCCGCTACGGGCGGTGATGGCCTCGCCCATCTCCTGGGCCTGCGCCCACATGCGCTCTTCGTCGATGGTGGTGCAGTGGCCGTCCTCCACCACGACCTTGCCGTCGACCAGCACGGTGTGCACACCGCGTCCGTCGGCCGACCAGACCAACTGGTTCATCACGTTCAACAGCGGCCGCCACTCGGGCCGGTCGGTGTCGTGCAGCACCACGTCGGCCCGCTTGCCCACCTCCAGCGACCCGATCTCGTCGTCGAGCAGCATCGTGCGCGCACCGCCCAGGGTGGCCATCTCGTAGGCCTTCTCGGCGGGGAACATCTGCGGGTCGGTGCGGGCGTCCTTGAACAGGCCCGCCACCAGGTAGGTGGCGCGCATCAGGTCGCTGTAGTTCGAGGCGTTGTTGCCGTCGGTACCGATCGACACGTTCACGCCGCGCTGCACCATCTCGGGGAACTTGCCCACCTGGGTGACGCCGTAGCTCACCTTCAGCGCCGTGGTGGGGCAGTGCGCCACGCTCACGCCGCTCTCGACGATGAGTTCGAACTCGGCGTCGTCGATGCGCACCACATGGGTCATCGCCACGTTCTTGTCGAGCACGCCGATCTCGGCGAGGTGCACCATCGGGCGCTGGCCGAACTCGGCGATGAAGCCGTCGGGGTCGAGTTGGGCGGGCGACATGTGGAAGCTCATACCCACGCCACGCTCGTCGGACAGCGCCTTGGCGGCCTTCCACAGCGGGTCGCTGCACGTGGTGTGGCCGACGAGGATGCTCCACGCACCGATGCGCCCGTCGTCGTGGCCGGCGTGCACGTCGAGTTGGTGCTCGAGGTGCGCGATGGCCGCATCGGTGCTCTGGCGGTACACCGACGGCTCGGGTGGGATGTCCCACACCCAGCGCCCCACGCGGCCGCGGATGCCCACCTCGAGCAGACCCTCCACCACCTCGTCGAGGAAGCGGATGGTGCCGGCCTCGAGGAATGTCGTGGTGCCCGAGCGGAGCATCTCGATGGCGGCCATCTGACCACTCACCTTCTCCTCCTCGGCGCCGTACACGGCGTACAGCGGGCACAGCCACTCGAACACGTTCTCGACGAACGGGGTGTCGTCGGGGACGTAGCCGCGGGTGAGCGGCTCGCCGGTGATGTGGATGTGGGTGTTCACCATGCCGGGCGTGACGACGAAGCGATCGCCGCCGATGGTGCGGGCCGCGTCGTAGCGGCGCTCGAGATCGCTCGCCTTGCCGACGGCAACGATGCGCCGGTCGCGCACGGCCACGGCGCCGTTGCGGATGATGTCGCGGTCGGCGTTCATCGTGACGACGTACCAGCCCTTCACCAGCAGGTCGACGGCTTCACGGGTGCTGTTGGCAGCGACATCGGTCATGGCGCAGGGTCTCCTTCGGGTCGGTCGGCGACGAACACCTGGTTGAACCCGATCGGCTCGACCAGGCGGATGGCTTCGAAGCCCGCGTCGTGCAGCCAGCCACGCACATCGGCGTGGGTGAGGGTGCCGCCGCGGCGGGTGTTGGCGAGCATGGTGATACCCATCTGCACGCCGAACGGGTTGTACTTGCGGTCGTTGTCGGCGAAGTAGTCGGCCAGCACCACCTGGCCCCCGGGCTTCAGCGCGGCGAACGCCCGGCGTACCAGCGAGGCGGCCAACTCGTGGCCCTCGGTGCGGCACACGTGGCCGAGCATCACCACGTCGTAGCCCTGCGGCTCGATGTCGATGGTGTGGAAGTCGCCTGGGCGGAACGTCACCCGGTCGGCGTGACCGCGCTGTTCGACGGTGGCCTCGGCGAGGGGGATGACCGACGACAGGTCGTTCACCACCGCGGTGGATCCGGGCGACTGCTCGAGCACGGCGATGCCCCACGGCGCACGCCCGGCGCCGAGGTCGAGCACGCGCAGCCCGGGCCGACGGGCCCAACCGAGGCGCAGGCCCAGCCGGGTGGCGGCCCGCAGCTGGGTGGGGAACGTGGCCTGCACCAGCGGGCCGTAGAAACTGGCGGGGTCGTCGTCGATGGGGCTGACGATGGTGCCGGTGCGGATGGTATCGGCGAGGTGCGTCCAGTTCTCGAGCGGCCCGGGGGCCACACGCACGAGCGCCGCCATCGATGCCGCACCATCGGTGCAGAGATAGCGCTCGGCGGTCTCGGTGAGTTCGTACACGTCGTCGACCTGGTCGAGGAACCCGAACGTGACGAGCGCGTCGAGCAGATGTTGCAGATGCAACGGTGACACCTGCAGCTTTTCGGCGATGGGTTCGACGCGGCTGGGGCCCAACGCCTCGATGCCATCGAACACACCCAGGTCGACCGCTGCCACCAGCATCCAGTACGAGCCGTAGCCCTGGATGATGCCCCACACCGACCCCGACGGCGGCGGCTTGTAGTCGCGCCACGGGCGACCTGTGCGGGCCAGCGTGTGGGTCTTCTTCAGTTCAGGGAACGGTGAGTCGGTGCTCACGGTTCGAGGATGATCTTGCCGAAGAAGTCGCTGCGCAGCATCTTGTCCTGCGCGGCCGCGCCTTCGGCCAGGGGGAACACACTGTCGATGGGCGAGCGGAAGTCGCCCTGCGCGTACATCGCCCAGGCGGGGGCGAACTCCTCGTAGCGGTACGGATCGCTGCCGAGGATCTGCACCCCCATGTGGAACATGAAGCCGAGCGACGGGATGGTGGCCGAGTCGCCGGTGGTGTTGCCGCAGTTCACGAGCCGGCCGCGCGGCTTCAGCGAGAACATCGACGCCGCCCACAGAGCAGGGCCGACGTGGTCGAACACCATGTCGACACCGGCGCCGTGGGTGACCTCACGCGCCCAACCCGTGACATCGACCTCGCGGTTGTTGGCCACGTGATCGGCGCCCAGCTCGAGCGCCTTCGCGCACTTGTCGGCCGAACCGGCGGTGGCCAGCACCGTGGCGCCGTAGTGCTTGGCGATCTGGATGCCCGCCATCGACACACCGCTGCCGGCGGCGTGGATCATCACCGTCTCGCCGGCGGTCAGACGGCCGACGTCGACGATGGCGTGATGGGCCGTGAGCCACGCCGTGGGGAACACCACCGCGTGGTGCCACGACATGGTGTCGGGGATGCGGTGCACATGCGTCTCGGGGACGAGGCAACGCTCGGCGTAGCCGCCCGCGACGGTGCCGCCGATGATGCCGAGGTCGCCGTAGAGGTCGCCCATCCCGGCCAGCGTGGAGCCGTCGGGCACGCCGGCGAGCGACGGATCGACCACCACCCGGTCACCCACCTGCACGAGCGACACCTCGCTGCCCACCTCGCTGACGGTGCCCACCACGTCCATGCCGGCGATGTGCGGCAGGATGAAGCCGGGCATCGTGAACCACCCGTTGCGCTGCACCACATCGAGGTGGTTGAGCGAAGTGGCCGCCACGTCGATGACGACGTCGCGCGCACCCGGCGCGGGGTCGGCGATGTCGGTGTACTCGAGCACTTCGGGACCGCCGGGCTGGCGATAGAGCAACGCTTTCACGTGAGACCTCGTACAAAGGGTTGGGCCAGCGCGCGAGGCTGGCGGGTGCGGGTGGCGAAGACGGCGGTGACGAGCAGCGCGGCGAGGTAGGGCAGCGTTGCCGCCAACTGCGAGTTGATGGAGTAGCCGATGACCGGCAGGGCCTGCTGCAGGGCGAAGAAGTAACCGAACACCAGGCACCCGACCAGGGTGCCGCGCAGCGTCCAACCGCCGAAGATGACGGCGGCGATGGCGATGATGCCCTTCAGACCCACGTGCCCGGCCTCGTAGCGCGAGATGGAGATCTGGCCGAGCACCAACACGGCGCCGCCGAGGCCTGAGCAGATGCCGGCGAACACGATGGCCTGGCGACGGCGGAGGTTCACGTGGATGCCCGACACGTCGGCGGCCTGCGGGTTCTCGCCCGAGGCACGCACCTCGAGGCCCCAGCGGGTGCGGAACACCAACCACCAGGCGACCGGCACCACCGGGACGATGAGGTACATCGGCCACGGCTGACCGAACAGCGCCTCGCCCACCAAGGGGATGCGGTGCAGCAACGGGATGCGCAGGGGGTCGGCCACCGTGGTGGCCACGCCGAGGGTGTTGTCGAGGAACAGGGCGAGGCCGAGCACCAACAGGTTCAGCGTCAGGCCCACCACGAACTGGTCGGTGACCAGGCGATGGCTGAGGTTGGCCTGCACCCAGGCGACGACGGCTCCGGCCGCCGTGCCCGCCGCCAGACCGAGTACGGCGTTGCTGGTGTCGCCGTAGACGACAGCGCCGGTGAAGGCACCACCGATGAGCATGGCCTCGACCGAGATGTTCAGCGTGCCGGCGCGCTCGGCCACCCACTCGCCCACGGCGGCGAAGGCCAGCACGATGGCGAAGCGCATCATCGACTCGTACATCGTGGAACTGCCGAGCACATCGCCGACGGCACCGAGGAAGGCGATCATCTCAGGCCCCCTGTCCGGCGGCTGTGGCGCGCAGGGCGCGGCGGCGGGTACGGATGAACGACACGGCCGGCGGGATGAGCAGGGCCAGCACCAAGAGGGCCCGCACCACGTCGACGATCTCACCCTGCACACCGGTGGAGGCGAGGAATCCCGAACCGGTGCGCAGCGCGCCGAACACGATGGCCACCGGGATGGCGACGAGCGGGCGGTTGCGGGCCACGAGCGCGACGAGCAGACCCTCCCAGCCGATGTTGTTGGCGAAGCCCGGCGTGTAGCGGTAGTTCGCCACGCCGCTGGCGAGCATCATCCCGCCGCTGAGGCCGGCGAGTCCGCCACCCACGGCGAGGGCGATGGAGCCGGCCACCACGGCCGACACCCCGGCGCGCTGGGCCGTGCTCGGGTTGTACCCCACCATGCGCAACTTGAAGCCCCACACGGTGCGGGCCATCACGAACGCCACCACCAGTGCCAGGACGAAGGCGACGATGACGGCGATGGAGAACTCGTTGCCGAAGATGCGCACCATCGGCAACCGGGTGTCGGCCGCCAACTGTGCGCTGGTCTGGGTCTTGTTGGGACGGTTCGGGTCGCGGTCGAGCAACAACGACTGCTTGGTGAGCATGAACCCGGTGAGCTGCGAGGCGATGAACACCAGCAGCAGCGTGGTGATGACCTCGGGCACCTTGCGCCAGTACTTCAGCAGCGCAGCGATACCGGCCCAGAGCGCACCGCCGGCCACGCCCACGAGCAGTGCCACCACCAACATCACTGGGCCGGTGGCACGGGTGGCGACGAACGCCATGCACGCCGCACCCACCAGCAACTGACCCTCCTGGCCGATGTTCACCAGGCCGGCGCGGCTCGACACGATGGCACCGAGCGCCACCACCAGCAGCGGTGCGGCCTCGGCCAGGGTGTCGCCCCAGCGGCCCGGTTTGCGGATGCTGCCGTCGAGCAGCGACGACAGCACGTCGCGCCACGGACCTCCCGTGACGGCGATGAGCAGCGCCGACAGGCCAAGGGCCACGCCGATGCACAGCACGTAGAGCCCGATGTTGAGCAGCGCCTCGGTGCGGTTGCGTCGCGTGTCGAGCGGCGCCGGGGCCGGGGTGTCGGGCGGCGGTTCGACCGCCGAGGCCTCGAGCAGGAACGGATCGCTCATACCGCCACCCCGCCCAGCAGCAGACCCAACCGCTCGGCCGTGGCCGTGCGTGCGTCGAGTTCGCCGATGACCGCACCGCGCGACAGCACGACGATGCGGTCGGAGAGATGCATGATCTCCTCCAACTCGGTGGAGATGAGCAGCACCGCGATGCCCGCGTCGGCTGCCTGGCGCAGGCGGGCGCTCATGTACTCGATGGCGCCGACGTCGAGCCCGCGGGTGGGCTGCGCGGCCACCAGCACGGTGGGCTCGTGGCTCAGTTCGCGCGCCAGCACGACGCGCTGCTGGTTGCCACCGGAGAGGCTGCGCAGCGGCGCATCGGGCCCTGCGGCAGAGATCTCGAAGTCGGCCATCAACTGCAGCGCCTTGTCGCGCAGTGCCGTCCGGTCGATGACGCCCATCCTGGCGACGCTCCCCACACGATCGAGCACCAGGTTCTCGGCCACCGACATGTCGAGCACACAGCCCGAGTGGTGGCGGTCTTCGGGGATGACGGCCACACCGGCGCGCGCCATCGCGCCCGCCCGGCCGGTGCGCACGGGGGTGCCGAGCACC
>JBEICS010000110.1:0-6750 GCA_040383925.1 Acidimicrobiaceae bacterium
CGAGCGCGAGGTCACCGTGTCGGTGAGCGACCGTGGCGGTGGCAGGGTGCGCATCCCGAACGCGCCGTGGCGTTTCGCCGGCAGCGACGTGACCACCGGCGGCGAACCGCGCTACCGCGGCGAGGACAACCGTGCCGTACTTGCCGAACTGCTCGGCCTCGATGACGAGGCACTCGCTGGCCTCGACGCACGCGGCGTGTTGTCGAGCCGGGTGCCCAACTCCTGACCCGACCGACCCGACCTGACCGAACCGACCCGACCGGCAGCTCAGTCGCGTTCGCGTGGAGTACGCGACTTGCCCAGGTTCGACACCACGATGGCCACCGCACCCACCAGGTAGAGCTGGCCGATGAGCGTCTCGGTGATGGCCAGCATGCGTCCCAGGTCGCCGCGTGGGGTGAGGTCGCCGTAGCCGAGCGTGGCCAGAGTGACGAAGCTGAAGTAGACGAAGTCGACCGCCCGTGCCTCGTCGATCTGGCCGAAGAACGGCTGCGTCGACGCGCCGTCGATGATGCCGTACACGCTCGCGTAGAACAGGCCGGCGAGCAGGTAGAGGCACAGCGAGCCGTACACCATCGGGCCGTCGACCTTCGGCCGATCGCGGAGGTGCCGCACGATAGAGGTTGGCGCGATGAGCACCATCGCAGCGCCGATCGCCGGAATGGTCCACGTGCCGTCACGACCGAACAGCGCCCCCAGCCATACCGCGACCACGCACACCCCCACGAAGCCGGCCGCCCATCGCATCCGGTGGAACGGCATCGCCGCGGCAGCGAGCAGCAGCAGGAGAGTGACCGCCTCGACGCTGACGACGACAGCGGCCATCCAGCGCGACCGATCGGTGAGCGCCAGGCACACGATGGTGACGAGGATGAGCACCAAACCGATGCCGAACCGGTCGCGACCCATCAGCCACCAGCGGCGGACACCAGCAGCGGACTGGTCGGGGGAGGTGTCGGTCGCCACGAAGCGACACTACTGTCACGTCGCATTTCGCTCCGACGACCACGACTGCCGAGCCGACGCATCCGACGCCGGTCGACTGGATGAGGAACCCACCATGAGCACACGCCCACGCAGCACCCCGCCCACCCAGTCGTCGCACGATCGCGCCTATGCGGTGGGTCGGCGTTTGATGCACGAACTGCGGCCCGACCCGCGGGCCTGGTCGGTGAACGGGCGCGAGGTGGTGTTCGTTGCCGGGTTCGACCTGGAGGTGGAGATCGGCGGCTTTCTCACTATCGACCTCGACGACGGCGACCTCGACGAGGGCGAACTCGACGATGGCAGTCGCCTGCTGGTGCAGGTGCACGAGCGGCACCTCGCCGAACGCTCGCTCGCTACGGTCGACGTGGACGCCGGCGCCTTCAGCGATGCCATCGACGACGGCACCCCGGGAGCCGGCAGCATGGTGCGCAGTGCCAGTGTCGACATGACGGCGCGCTTCGTCGAGGGCACCGGTCGGGTGCTCGGCCGGCTCACCGCCACCGGACTCGTCGCCGGAGGTGCAGGCCCCTTTGCCCAGGCGGCCATCAGCGCCGCGTCGTCGGCGGAGGTGGCGTCGATCGCCTCGGCTACCGGCTCGGGCAGCACCACGCTGGCAGTGGGAGCCCTGGTGCAGGCGGATGTACCGGCACATCTGCGTGCTGCCGGCTTCTCGCGCCACACCTTCTTGTGCGGGCAGTCGGGTTCGGGGAAGACGTACTCGATGGGCGTGCTGCTGGAGCAACTGCTGCTCGAGACGACCCTGCCGATGGTGATCGTCGACCCGAACTCCGATCATGTGCACCTCGGTGCCCTGCGCTCCACCGCCGACTTGAACCGCGGACGCGAGCGGCCGTTGTCGAAGCGCGCCGAGGCCGACCTGCGCCGCCGCCACGCCCAGGCCGGCCGCGTGGTGGTGGCACGGCGGGGCGAGGGCGCCGACGTACCGCTGCAGATCCACCTCAGCGACCTCACCATCGGCGAGCAGGCGCTCACCTTGGGTCTCGACCCCATCGCCGACAGCGACGAGTTCAGCGCGTTCATCGACGCCATCCATTCGCTCGGCCCAGTCCGCTATGGCATCGCCGCGGTCGAGGCCGTGCTGCGGTCGCGGCTCGACGAGGCGAGTCGGCGCCTGGCCCAGCGCATCGTGAACCTCGGTGTGGCCGAGTGGGGTGTGTGGGCACCCGAGGGCGAGCAGTCGCTGGTCGACATCGAGGCGGGATGGCGGGTGATCGTCCTCGACACCGGGTCGCTCGAGCACGCCCACGAGCGTGAGGTCGTGTCGCTCGGCCTGCTCGGGCTGATGCGGCGACGCGAGCAGCGGCGGTCGGTGCTCATCGTGATGGACGAGGCGCACAACATCTGCCCGCCCGATGCCGCCACCGAGCTGGGTCGGGCCGTCACCGAGCTCGCCGTGTGGATCGCGGGGGAGGGCCGAAAGTTCGGCATCCACCTGTTGCTCGCCACGCAGCGGCCGCAGAAGGTGCACCCGAACGTGGTCTCGCAGTGCGACAACCTGCTGCTGATGCGGGTGAACTCGACCGACGACCTCCGTCAACTCGAGACGGTGTTCTCGCATGTGCCGGCACCGATGATCGCCGAGGCGTCGTCGTTCGGTCTGGGCGAGATGCTGGCAGCGGGGCCGGTCACGCCCACTCCGCTGCGTCTGCGGATGGGCTCACGGCTCACGCCGGAAGGTGGCGCCGACCTGCCCACCGACTGGGCGAAGCCCAAGTGATTGCTTGCCATCTCACTGTGTCGGGCGGGCTCACCGACTAGCCTTCCACCACTAGCCCGGGGGAGATTTCCATGAGCGACGAACCACAGCCCAAGGCCCGCGAGACCTCGCGAGTCCGCACGATCTTCGCTGTCGTCTTCGGCGTCCTCGCAGTGGTGGGTCTGTTCGCCAGCACCGTTGCGGTGTGGGCCAACGGCATTCTGTTCGACAGCGACAAGGTGGCGAGCGCTGCCGAGAAGGCCATCCAGCAGCCGGAGGCCGCGGCGTCGATGTCGACCTATGTGGCCGACCAGTTGTTCACGATCGTCGATCTGAACGCGCTGCTCCAGGAGCAGTTGCCCGACACGCTCGATCCGTTGTCGGGTGTGATCGTGGGCGGGGCACGCGAGTTCGTCGAGGGCCAGTTGGCCGAACTGCTGCAGAAGCCGGGCGTTCAGGCAGTCCTCGTGGGGATCATCCGCACCGGGCATGCACAACTGATGAAGGTGCTCAACGGCGACGGCCTGTTCGACGGTGTCTCGGTCAGTGATGGCAAGGTCACCCTCAACATGCTTCCCATCGTGGCGCTGGGGTTCGCTCAGATCCAGAAGCTCGGCCTGCTCACCGACGTCACCCTGCCCGACCTCGGTGCCGCGGGCGACCCCACACAGCAGATCAGCGCGCTCGAAGCCACCTTCGGCCGCGATCTGCCCGACGAGTTCGGCCAACTCACGGTCTTCGAGGGTGATGCTGTCGCCGAGGCGAGCCAGGTCGTGCAGCAGGCGCAGCAAGTGGTGGTGCTCGTGAAGCGGGCCATCGTGGTCATCCTCGTCATCACCGTGGCGGCATTCGCGGCGTCGATCCTGATCGCCAACCGCCGTCGGCGGGCCGTCCTCGTGCTCGGCCTGGCCAGCGCAGCGGTCATGCTCATTGCTCGCACCGCCATCCAGCAGGCACTGGCGCGCACACCCAACCTTGTCATCAATCCTGGCGCTCGTCAGGCGCTGGCCTCGGCTCTCGAAGACCTGGCCAGTGGCCTGGTCACCGTCGTCACCCTCCTCGTGGTGCTCGGGCTCATCGCTGCTGCGGTGATGCTGCTCACCGGCGCTGGTCCGACGGCGCAGCGGATCCGGTCACGCGCCGGCTCGGCCGGTGGATCGGCCGGGTCGCTGCTCGTGGCGAACCGCGAAATGAGCGCCACGGTGGCCTTCGGCCTGGCCGTCTTGACGATCGTGATGTTCGGCCTCACCCTGCTGCCGATCATCGCTGCGCTCGTGCTCGCTGCAGGCGGTGTCGTCCTGCTCGCCGGCCGCCGCGAGACCGGCACGGCGTGACGGCATCGCAGCAATGACCGACAGCTCCCGCGAGCAAGCCGTCGCGCTCGACGCGGCCGATCCGCTGGCCGGATGGCGCGACCAGTTCGATCTCACTGCGCCGGGGCTTCACGGCCGCGACCTCGTCTACCTCGACGGAAACTCCCTCGGGCGCACCCCGTTGCGCACCATCGAGCGACTCGACGCCGTGGTGCGCGGCGAGTGGGCGCGCGATCTGATCCGCTCGTGGGACCACTGGCTCGACCTGCCCCAGCGGGTGGGCGACCGGTTGGCGCCGCTCATCGGTGCCGGTGCAGGTGAGGTGGCGGTGCACGACTCGACGAGCGTGAACCTGTACCAGCTGGTGCACGGTGCGCTCGGGCTGCGACCCGATCGAACAGTCATCGCCATCGATGCGCACGACTTCCCGAGCGACCGCTACATCGTCGACGGCATCGCCGCCGCTACCGGCCGCATGGTGCGCCACGGGTTCGACCGGCTCGACGACGTGGCCGTGGTGGTGCGGTCGATGGTCGACTACCGCACGGCCGAGGTGGTCGACATCGCGGCCGAGACCGCTCGGGCCACGGCTGCTGGTGCTCTGGTGATCTGGGACCTGTCACACGCGGCCGGGGTGCTGGCCGTCGACCTGCACGGCGCCGGCGCGCAGTTGGCCGTTGGCTGTACCTACAAGTTCCTCAACGGTGGGCCGGGCGCGCCGGCGTTCACCTACGTGGCGCGCGAGTTGCAGGCCGAGCTCACCCAGCCCATCTGGGGATGGTTCAGTCAGCGCGACCAGTTCGCGATGGGGCCCGAGTACCAGCCTCGCCCCGACATCGGCCGCATGCTCATCGGCACGCCGTCCATCCTGGCGCTGGCCGCGGCCGACGCCGGCATCTCGGTGTCGGCCGATGCGGGCATCGACGCCATTGCTGCGAAGGCGGCAGCGCTCACCGGGTTCGGCATCGATCTGTGCGACCAGTGGGGCCTCACCACGTGCACCCCGCGCGAGGCATCGCGGCGCGGCGGCCACGTCTCGGTGGTGCACCCCGCGGCACGGCAGTTGTGCCGGCGGCTCATCGACGAGTGCGGGGTCATCCCCGATTTCCGCGAGCCCGACATCGTGCGCCTGGGCATGTCGCCGCTCACCACGCGGTTCGTCGACGTGTACGACGGCATCGAACACATCGCCCGTCTCGTCGCCGGCTGATCACCACGCCGGGTGGGCCGCCACGGTCCTCCGGGGGGCGGGACAGAGCGGCCACCGTTACTCTGGCCGACGGCGATGATCGCGACGAGTCGAACGGGGGAGGTGTGGCGATGGGCCGGTGCGTGCTGGCGATCGATCTGGGGAGTTCGGGCGTGAAGGTGGCCGTCGTCGACCCCGAGGGTGTGGTTCGTGGCGGCGCGGGTGAGGGTCTGCCCACCGTGCTGGTCGCCGGCGACGGTGCCGAGCAGGACCCGGCGGTGTGGTGGGAGGCGATCGGTCGTTGCAGTCGCCGCGCGCTCCAGACCTCCGGAACCGCCGCGGCCGACGTCGGTCTCGTCGCGGTGACCAGTCAGTACACCTCCACCGTGGCCGTCGACGCCGCCGGCCTGCCTGTGGCGAACGCGATCATGTGGATGGACGGACGCTCCGGTGCGTACCACCCGTTCGGGTCGAGGCCGGCCGACGAACGTGGGGCACTGCTCGAATGCTGGGTCGAGCGCCACGGCATGCCCGCCGGCCCCGGCGATGTGCTGGGCCAGATGGCGTTCATCCGCACCTGCTGGCCCGATGTGTGGAGCCAGGCTGCCGCGCTGGTGCAGCCCGTCGACCATCTGCTCGCCCGCATCACCGGGGTGCTTGCGGCCAACCAGAACACGGCGTTCCCGCTGCTGCTGGTCGACAACCGGGTGTGGAACACGGCCGAGTACAGCGACGAACTGCTGGCCCGCTCGGGGGCCGATGCATCGCGCCTGCCAGCACTGCAGCCCTTCGGTGTGCCCCGCGGTGCGGTGACGGCCGATGCGGCCGAACACCTCGGTATCACCACCGCGGCGGTGGCCATGGGCGGCACGATCGACACCACCACCTCGGCCGTGGGTACCGGTGCCATCGACGACCACTCCCGGGCGGTGATGATCGGCACCACCGCAGTGGTGCTGGCCCATGTGGCGGGCAAGCGCGAAGACCTCGCCCACGCCATCACCAGCGCGCCCAGTCCGGTGCCCGGCCGATATGCGCTCATCGCCGAGAACGGTGCGGGTGGCAAAGCACTCGACGTGTTCGTGAACAACGTCGTGTACCCCGGCGACGGCCTCGCCGGGCCGCGGCCGGACGACGCCTTCGAGCGCGTCATCGCCGCCGCTGCCACGGTGCCGCCCGGTGCCAACGGGGTGCTGTTCCTGCCGTGGCTGGTGGGTTCGATGGCGCCCGAGTTCGACCGCCACCAGCGGGGCGCGTTCCTCGGTCTCGGCCTCGGATCGAATCGGGCCGATATGGCCCGGGCCGTGCTCGAGGGCGTGGCGCTGAACCTGGCCCGCCTGGTTCCCCATGTCACCGCGGTGGCCGGTTGCGGCGACGTGCCCATCCGGTTCGGTGGTGGAGGCGCGGCATCGGCGCTGTGGGGTCAGATCCTCGCCGATGCCACCGGGTCGACCGTGCACCGCCTCGCCGACCCCGGGTTCACCACCTGTCGCGGCGCAGCGCTGGTGGCGCTCGCCGAGTCGGGCGCCGTCGACTGGGCCGAC
>JBEICS010000111.1:0-6748 GCA_040383925.1 Acidimicrobiaceae bacterium
CAGGTCGCCGTGTTCGGGCCGTTGGCCGGCGTCGTGCGCAGCGAACTGGGCGACTCGGCGGTCGTCGACGAGCGATCCGATGGTTCGGTGGTGTTCGCGGTGCACTGCGCCAATCGGGGAGCCTTCCGCAGTTGGGTGCTCGGTCTCGGCACCGGTGCCGAGGTGCTCGGTCCACCCGAGGTGCGAGCCGATCTCGTCGCCTGGCTGCACGACCTCGCGGCGGGTGTTCGATGAGCTCTCGGCGCGGTCCCCGTCCGGTGCAGGATCGGCTCCGGCGTCTGCTGGTCATCCTGCCGTGGCTGGCCGAGCGAGGTGAGGCCACCCTGGCCGAGATGACCCAGCGGTTCCAGCTCAGCGAGCGCGAGCTCATCGCCGACCTCGAGCAGGTGGCGTGCTGCGGCCTGCCGCCGTTCCTCGACGAGTGCATCGACCTGTTCATCGACGACGGTGTCGCCTACATGGGCGTGCCCCGCTTCTTCACCCGGCCGCTGCGGCTCACCGCCCCCGAAGGTTTCGCGCTGCTGGCCGCCGGTCGCACCGCGCTGGCCCTGCCCGGAGCCGATACCGGTGGTGCGCTGGCGCGGGCACTCGACAAGCTCGAGCAGTTGCTCGGTTCCGACGGCATTGTGCTCGATCTCGCCGAGCCGCCCGCCACGGCCGCGTTGGCTGCTGCCGCCCAACGGGGCGAGCGGATGCGCATCACGTATCTGTCGCCGTCGGCCAGCGAGGCCACCGAGCGCGTGGTCACGCCCCGGGCGGTCTACACCGACTGGGGCCGCTGGTACCTGATCGCCGACGACGACCGTTCGGGTGAGGAGCGGATCTTCCGCATCGATCGCATCCTCCACCATGAGGCCACCGGCGACATCGTCGCGCTGCGCGAGGTCGAGGTGCCGATGGGCGACGCCTGGTTCGACGACCTGGCCGAGTCGAGCGGTGCCGTGCGCGCCACGCTCGAACTCGAGCCGTCCGGACGATGGCTGGTCGAGCGGTATCCGGTGCGGGTACTCGACGACGCCACTGCGGTGTGGCGGGTGGAGTTGGCGGTGAGCAGCGAGCGGTGGTTGCGCGATCTGTTGGTGCAACTCGGCACCGCGGCACGTGTGGTGGCTCCCGATGAATGGACGGGCCTGGCGGCACACGCGGCCGGCGAGCTGCTGGCCCGTCGTTACGCGGCCTCGAGCTGAGCCTGCACCTGCTCGGCCGAGTCGATGCCGTGCGCAGCGAGGAGGTGGCCGAGCACGACGGCCGTCGCGTCGGCGTCGGCGAGAGCGTCGTGCGGGCGGACCAGCTCGATGTCGTAGCGCTTGCAGATCTCGCCGAGGCGGTGCGACATCCGTCGCTCGGGGTCGAGCCGACGCGACAGCTGCAGGGTGCACAACGTGGCGGCGATGGGCAGGTCGACCCCGGCATCGGCGGCTGCCTGACGGAGGAAGGCCAGGTCGAACGACGCGTTGTGGGCCACGAAGATGGCGCCGTTCAGCGAGTGCGCCAGTCGCCCGAGCACGTCGGTGGCCGGGGGAGCGTGGCGCACTGCACGGTGGGTGATGCCGTGCAATTCGGTGGGGCCGACACGGTAGAACCATCGTGCCTTGGGCCGCACGAGACTCGACCACCGGTCGAGCACGGTACCCTGCCCGTCGACCACGACGACGCCCACCTGCAGCAGGCGGTGGCGTTGTACGTCGAGTCCCGACGTCTCGACGTCGACGACGGCGAACCGCAGCGAGGTGTCCATGCGGGAAGCCTGCCACACGGGTGTGACAGCCGTGGCAGAGGACGCTGGGTCAGCGCGAGGCGGCGCGGGCGCGCACGCCGATGGGCGCTGCGACGGTGTAGCCGGCCAAGTGGCGCTCTTCTTCGCTCTCGCCGCCCCAGAAGCCGTACTCGTGGCTGGAACGGGCGAACTGCTTGCACTGCACCTGCACCGGGCAGGTGCTGCACAGCAGGCGGGCCTGGGCCTCGCGGCGGGCACGAGCCTGCGGCCGCTCGGCACGCGGGGGGAAGAACAGCTGGGTGCGGCCCTTGCACACGGCCTGATCGGCCCAGTGCTCGCCCTGATGCACCTCTCGCAGGAACAAGTCGACTGCTGCCATGATCCACCCTCCGGGAGTCGGCCTGCACGCCGCAGGCACAACCGAACGGATTTAACACTAAACGTGCCGGTGGTCGTTGTAAAGGGTTTCCTTCGCGTTTCTGGCGCGTGCCTCAGAGCAGTTCGGCAGCGAGGCTGGCAACGGTGCCGCGCTCGCAGGCGGTGAGGCTGACGTGGCCGAAACAGCGTTGCCCCCGGAAGGCGTTGATGAGCACGGCGAGGGCGTTGTTGCTCTCGCCGAGATAGGGCGCATCGATCTGACTGGTGTCGCCGGTGAACACCACCTTGGTGCCCTCGCCGATGCGGGTGAGGATGGTCTTCAACGTGGTGGGTTCGAGGTTCTGCGCTTCGTCGACGACCACCATCTGGCGGTGCAACGAGCGACCGCGCAGGAACGTGACGCTCTCGAGCGAGAGTTGGTTGCGGGTGGTGAGTTGGTCGATGAGGTCGCGTGCATCGCGGCTCGAGCGTTGGTCGGTGAGCGCCACGATGGCGTCGTGGATGGCCGACATCCACGGGTCGAGCTTCTCGTCGAGCCCGCCGGGCAGGAAGCCGACGTCGGCGCGGCCCACCGGTACCAGCGGCCGGTAGATGGCGAGGCGTTCGTAGTCGCGTCGCTCGACGACGTGCTCGAGGCCTGCAGCGATGGCGAGCAGGGTCTTGCCGGTACCGGCGCGGCCGTCGAGCGCGACGACGCTCACCTCGGGGTCGAGCAGCAGTTCGAGGGCGAAGCGCTGCTCTTTCGATCGTGGCCGCAGCCCCCAAGCCTCCGGCGCCGTGTGGGGCAGCAGGTCGAGGCGCCCACCGACGCGCCGCACGAGTGCAGACTGCGAGCCGGCGCGCAGCACGGCGAACTCGTTCTCGGCCAGCGAGTCGGCACCGGTGCCGATGGCGTCGGCGTCGATGGAACCCGAGCTGTACAGGGTGTCGACCAAGGTGTGGTCGACCTCGAGCGTGCACCAGCCGCTGTTGCGGCTGACCGATGCCCGGCCGACCGGTTGGTGCTCGGACGCCGCCACACCGAGGTGCGCCGCCTTGATGCGCAGCGCGGCATCGTTCGACACCATCACCGTCGGTGCGTGGCGGGCCTGGCCCAGGGCGGCGCCGATGATGCGATTGTCGGGGAGCTTCGGGTCGAGACCGTGTTCGACGAGGAGGTGGTGCTGGATGCCGTTCACCTCGATCTGCAGTGTGCCGGCGTCGGGATCGCTGCCGAGCGACACTGCCGTGGCCAGCGAACCGCCGGCGCCCACGCGCAGTTCCTCGATCGAGCGAAGGGCGGCGCGGGCGGCGCGCCCGACATCGTCGGGCCGGCTCTTCAGGCCGTCGAGTTCCTCGATGACCGTGAGCGGGATGACCACGTCGACACCGCCGAACTGGTGGAAGCATCCCGGGTCGGCGACGAGGACCGAGGTGTCGAGCACCACCCTGGTGCGCTGACCCTGCCTCGGCGCCGCACCCCCCTCGGTCGTCGTGGACAACGGCGCAAGGGGCAAGACGTCGGTCAACGTGACTCCTCGTGAGGCGTTGGCTCGGACGAACAGGCGGCCGAGCCATGGCTGCGGACACTGCTGTTCTACATCGCACGCGTGACACGCTGGTGGATGATCAGCATCGATTCACGGTGCGTTCACACGGCATGCACCGTGCTCACAACACGTCGGCGATGCCCTCGTCGAGTTCGACCCCGCAACTGTTCAAAGCGAACGACACGAGGTGGTACTGGCCGACGGTGAAGACGATGTCGATCATCTGCTCGTCGGTGTACGCCGCGGCGAGGGTGGCCCAGGTGGGGTCGAGGATGCGGCTGTGCTCGTGCAGTTCGTCGACGGCAGCGAGCAGAGCGGCCTCCAGTGGGGTCCACGCCGGATGCGTCGGGCCGACCCGCACCTGATCGATCTCTGCAGGAGAGATGTCGCAGCGCGCGGCGATGACCACGTGCTGGCCGAACTCGTAGGGCGACCGGCACAGCACGCCGACCCGGAGGATGGCGAGCTCGCGATCGCGTGGCGACAGTGTGTTCTTCGACATCACGTGCGTGGCGAACACCATCCACCGCTTCAGCAGTTTCGGATGGTTCGCCAGGGTGGCGAAGATGTTGAGCGTCGAACCGTCGGGGGCCCGCATCCCCCCTCGCTCGTAGAGCTCGAGGATCTCGTCGGACGGATCGGTGACCGGCTGGATGCGTGGCGTCGTCATCTCGTGATCTTCGCGCCGAACGCGCGCACCGGTCACCGTGGGAGGTCGCAGCGCTCTCATTGCATTTGCAACAACAAGGGTGCTTGTATTTCGCGCGCGAAACGGTTTCGATTTGCCTGCGTAACGCTCCGTTACGAATTGTCCAACGAAGAGAAAGCAACCATCCACATGACCAAAGCAGAGTTGATCGACGCGGTCGCCAAGGAAGCGGGTGTCAGCAAGGCCGACGCCGAGCGCACCGTCTCCGCATTCTTCGACGTGGTCACCAAGGCCGCGAAGAAGGGCGACAAGGTGGCATGGCCGGGCTTCGGCTCGTTCAGCACCTCGAAGTCGAAGGCCCGCACGGGTCGTAACCCCCAGACGGGTGCAGCGGTGAAGATCGCTGCGTCCACCCGCATGAAGTTCACGTCGAGCAGCACGCTGAAGGCTGTACTCAACCCGAAGAAGAAGTGACCAAGGAAAGCTGAGGATCCCAGACATGGCAACCACCAAGAAGGCCGCTCCGGCCAAGAAGGCTGCGCCCGCCAAGAAGGCCGCTCCGGCCAAGAAGGCTGCGCCGGCCAAGAAGGCGGCCCCCGCCAAGAAGGCTGCGCCGGCCAAGAAGGCCGCTCCGGCCAAGAAGGCTGCGCCGGCCAAGAAGGCTGCTGCCAAGAAGTAGTTCAGTTCGGCATCTCGAACGGAGCGTCGAGAAGACGAGGGGCCTTCGGGCCCCTCGTCTCGCGTTCGGGCCGACGACGGGCCGTACGTCCCTGGAGGCAACCGCGACGCGGTGGGTACGGTCGCCACGGTGCGACTGTTCGCCCGACAGTTCTCGAGCCCGATCACTCTCATCCTGCTCGCCGCCACTGCAGTCTCCGCCGCGTTGGGTGAGGTCGCCGACGCAACGATCATTGCCGTCATCGTGCTCGCGAGCGCACTGGTGGGGTTCCGTCAGGAGCATGCGGCGGGACGGGCCATCGACGACCTGCTCGCCCAGGTGCAGGTGTCGGCGCGGGTGATGCGGTCGGGTGCCGAACAGCGAGTTGCGATCGACGAGGTGGTGCGCGGCGATGTGGTGCTGTTGCGCGCCGGCGACATCGTGCCCGCCGACTGCCGCTTGTTGACCGCCAACGCGCTGCAGGTCGACGAGTCGATGCTGACGGGCGAGTCGTTCCCCGTGCTGAAGCAGGTCGACGGCGCTGCGCCGGCACAGCGGGTGAGCATGGGGAGCCACGTGGTGAGTGGCACTGCGACCGCGGAAGCCGTCGAGGTGGGTGCGGCGACCGAACTGGGCGGCATCTCGGCACTCCTCGGCGACGTGCGCGAGACCAGTTTCGAGCGCGGGCTCCGTGCGTTCGGCGCGTTGTTGATGCGCGCCACAGCACTGCTCGTCGCGTCGATCTTCGTGGTGAACCTCGTGTTGCACCGACCGCTGCTCGACTCACTGTTGTTCTCGCTGGCGCTCGCCGTCGGCCTCACCCCGCAACTGCTGCCGGCCATCGTGGCGGTGAGCCTCTCGCAGGGAGCCCGGCAGATGGCAACGCAGCAGGTGATCGTGAAGCGCCTCGACGCCATCGAGGACCTCGGCGCGATGACCGTGCTGTGCACCGACAAGACCGGCACCCTCACTGCCGGGCACCCCGACCTCGTGCATGCGAACGATGTGCTCGATCGGCCCAGCGTCGCCGTGCTCGAACTGGCGGTCGTGAACGCCCGCCACCAACGTGGGTTCGCCAACCCGCTCGATGATGCGATCCTGCGGCGCCCCGGCGCCGACGCAGTCGACGTCGGCGTCGTGCGCGGCGAGGCGCCGTACGACTTCGAACGCAAGCGGCTGTCGGTGCTGGTCGACCGTCACGACGGCCGCTGGATCGTGACGAAGGGGTCGCTCGCCGAACTGCTGGCGGTGTGCGACAGCGTGGAGGTCGATGGCGTGCTCGAACCGATCGCTGCTCACCGAGCTGCGATCGACGCCATTGTCGACCGGCACAGCGACGAAGGCGATCGGGTGCTCGGCGTGGCGCGCCGCCCCACCACGGCCGCCACCATCGGGCCGGCCGACGAGCAGGCGATGCGCCTTGTCGGCTTCCTCGCCTTCAGCGACCCGGTGAAGCCCGATGCCGGGCCCGAGATCGAGCGGCTACAGGCCATCGGCGTGCGGGTCTGCCTCATCACGGGCGACAATCGTCTGGCGGCCGTGCACATCGGTCGACAGGTCGGTCTGAACGTCGATCGCCTCGTGACAGGCGCTGAGATCGCCGCCGCGTCGGGCGACGACCTCCCCGCACTCGTCGACGGTGTGGAGGTGTTCGCCGAGGTGCATCCGGCGCAGAAGGAGCACATCGTCGCGGCGCTGCAACGCGCAGGTCACACCGTCGGGTTCCTGGGCGACGGCATCAACGACGCGCCCGCGATCCATCGCGCCGATGTGGGCATCTCCGTCGACACCGCGGTCGACGTCGCCAAGCAGGCCGC
>JBEICS010000112.1:0-6641 GCA_040383925.1 Acidimicrobiaceae bacterium
CACCACGCGCTGCGACCGGTCGCGGATCGACTCGATGAGCTCCGACGACAGCAGCGACCGCTTCCACGGCTCGACCTGGCGTCGGTCGATCACCTCGACGTCCGGCCCGCCCGCACGTTCGTCGTCGGGGGTGGGTCGCATCCAGCGACGCCCCGACCAGTGCAGCGCCGTCACCGTGGGGCACGGCGACACCAGACCGCAAGGCACACCTGCACGACGAGCCCGTTCCACCGCCACGTCGCGGGCGTGCCAGGTGGGCATCCGCTCCTCCTGCAGCGCCTCGTCGTGCTCGTCGAGCACCACCACCGCGGCCAGGCCCGGCACGGTTGCCCAGATGGCGCTGCGGCCACCGACGACGAACTCGGTGCTGCCCGCCGCTGCGCGGGCCCAGTCGGCCGGCAGCAGCGCCACCGAACGTCCGTTGCGCCGCAGCCGTTCGGCGATCTGCCGTGCCCCGTCGACGGATGGGTGCACGGCGAGCACCGGTCCCGGCAGCGTCACATCGGCCAGTACCGCCGCGAGGTCGTCGGAAGGGCTGACACGCAGCACACCGCCTCCGTCGGCCAGCAGACGCCCGAGTCTGACCTCCGGCGTCGTACCCGATGCTGGCAGGGTCGGGTCAGGTCCGATCCGTCGCCCGACCAGGGCTCGAACCATCGTGTGCGGACTGGCCGTGGTGAGCAGCGGCCGCAGTCGACCGGCGGCCCACCGATGCGCCGCCCAGGCGGCCAACTCGATCACCTCGGCCGACGGTCCGTGCCCGGACCAGATCGCGATGGGCAGCAGTCGGGCCACGTCGACCGCAGGGTCGGGTCGACCGATCCGCACCACCCAGCCACCGACCCGGCGTCCGTGCAGGGGGACGCGCACCATCGAGCCCACCTGCACCCGGTCGCGCAGCGCGTCGGGGACGACGTAGTCGAACTGCTTGTCGAGACCGGTGACGTCGGGAACGACCGTCGCGGTCAGCAAGGTGTCAGCCGAGGCCGACTTCACTCGTGAACGCGTCGAGCCGCGAGAGGTGTTCCCAACTGAAGTTGGGGAGGTGGCGACCGAAGTGCCCGTACGCCGCCGTGTCGCGGTAGATGGGACGCTTCAGGTCGAGGTCGCGCACGATGGCGGCCGGGCGCAGGTCGAACACGGCGCGGACGGCGTGTTCGATGGTGGCCGGGTCGACCGTGTGGGTACCGAAGGTCTCGACCAGGATGCTGACCGGGTGGGCCATGCCGATGGCGTACGCCACCTGCACTTCGCACCGACTGGCAGCGCCCGAGGCGACGACGTGCTTGGCGACCCAGCGGGCGGCGTACGCAGCCGAGCGGTCGACCTTGCTGGGGTCTTTGCCGCTGAAGGCGCCGCCACCGTGGCGGCCCATGCCGCCGTAGGTGTCGACGATGATCTTGCGGCCGGTGAGACCGGTGTCGCCGTGGGGGCCGCCGATGACGAACTTGCCCGTCGGGTTGACGTAGATGTCGTACCCGTCGTCGGCGAACTGGGACGGGACGGTGGGCAGCACGACCTGCTCGATGAGGTCGGGGCGGATGACGGTGTCGCGGTCGATGCCGTCCTGGTGCTGGGTGCTGATGAGCACCGCCGACAGCCGCACCGGCTTGCCGTTCTCGTACTCGAACGTGACCTGGGTCTTGCCGTCGGGGCGCAGGTACGGCACGGCGCCGGTCTTGCGTACTTCCGACAGACGCTCAGCCAGGCGGTGCGCGGTCCAGATGGGCAGCGGCATGAGGTCGGGGGTCTCGTCACAGGCGTAGCCGAACATCATGCCCTGGTCGCCGGCGCCCTGGCTGTTGAGGTAGTCCTCGCCGGCCTTGCCGCCGCGCACCTCTTCGCTGGAGTCGACGCCCTGGGCGATGTCGGGGCTCTGCTCGTCGATGCTGACGATGACACCGCACGTGTTGCCGTCAAAGCCGTACGCAGCGTTGTCGTAGCCGATGGAGTTGATGACACCGCGGGCCAGTTTGGGGATGTCGACATAAGCCGAGGTGGTGATCTCGCCGGCAATGACGCACAGACCGGTGGTGAGCAGGGTCTCGCAGGCCACACGACCGTTGGGGTCCTCGGCGAGAATGGCGTCGAGCACCGCATCGCTGACCTGGTCGGCCATCTTGTCGGGGTGGCCTTCGGTGACGCTCTCGGACGTGAAGGTGAACTTGCTCACGGGGTGAGTCTCCTCGGTGACGATCAGCCGGCTGAACCGGCTGCACGAATGGCTGACACGCTATCCAGTACCGCTGCAGCGATGGCGCGCTTGTCGCGCAGCGAGACGGTGACGGGGGCGGCATCGGGGCGGAGCATCGTGACCGCGTTGGTGTCGTGCTGGAACCCGACACCGGGGGCACCGACATCGTTGGCCACGATGAGGTCGAGGCGCTTGCGTCGCATCTTGTCCTCGGCGTTGGCGATGAGATCGGAGGTCTCGGCCGCGAACCCGACCAGTACCTGGCCCGGACGCTTCGTGGCACCGAGGCCGGCCAGGATGTCGGGGGTGGGCTCGAGGACGATCTGCGGCACACCGTCGTGCTTCTTGATCTTGCCCTCGGCCTGGTGCACCGGCCGGAAGTCGGCCACCGCTGCCGCCATCACCACCACGTCGGCGTCGGCGGCGAGTTCGGTGATGGCCGCCTGCATCTGCGCCGCGGTCTCGACCGCCACCACGGTTGCACCGTGGGGAACCGGCAGGTCCACCGTCGACACGAGCGTGACCCGGGCGCCGCGCGCTGCTGCCTCGGCAGCGATGGCGTAGCCCTGCTTGCCGCTGCTGCGGTTGGCAATCACGCGCACGGCATCGATGGGTTCGCGGGTGCCGCCGGCGCTGATGACGACGTGCACACCGTGCATCGGGCCGTCGCCGAGGACTCGCTCGACCTCGGCGACGATGCGCTCGGGAGCGGCGAGACGGCCCTTGCCGAGGTCGCCCCCGGCGAGCCGGCCCTCGTCGGGTTCGACGATGTGGACGCCCCGACGGCGCAGCACGGCCAGGTTCTCGGCGACGGCGGCGTGCTCCCACATCTCGGTGTGCATCGCCGGGCACACCACCACGGGCGCCCGGGTGGCGAGCAGCGTGTTGGTGAGCAGATCGGTGGAAAGACCTGCCGCATAGGCGCCGATGAGTCGGGCGGTGGCGGGTACCACGAGCACGAGATCGGCGGTCTGACCGAGGCGGGTGTGGGGAATGGGGCTGGCCTCGTCCCACAGCGAGGTCTGCACCGGCTCGCTGCACAGCGCCGACAACGTGGTGCGCCCGATGAAGTGCTCGGCGCCCTTGGTCATCACCGGCACGACATGCGCGCCCGCGTCGACGAGACGGCGGCACACCTCGACCGCCTTGTACGCGGCGATGCCACCGGTGACACCGACGACGATGCGACGCCCCGCGAGCACGGTGCGACCTTGCGTACCCGAGGTCAGTCGGCGTCGTCGGCCGTGGCGTCGGCGGCCTCATCGGCCACCTCTACCTCGTCGACCCGCACGATCTTGCCGGCGGCGATCTCTTCGAACGAGATGCTGAGCGGCTTGTGCCCGGGGCCGGTGACGACCTGCGGGGGGACCATGTGGCCGAGGCCATCGCTGAGCGAATTGACGTAGGTCTGGATCTGGCGTGCGCGCCGGGCGCCGAGCGTGACGAGGCTGAACTTCGAATCGACCGTCTCGAGCAGATCCTCGATCGGCGGGGTCATCATGGTGTCGTGCGTGCGCTGCATAACGAGTGATCCTCCTGAAGGGGCAGGGCATCCTACCTGGTTCAGACGCCGGCGTGGTGTTCGCGACGGCGGTTGCGGTGGTTCTGGATGAGTCCGATCATCTCGTCGACGGTGCGTTCGAGGTCGTCGTTCACCACGATGTGGTCGGCGAGGGCTCGGCCGATCGGCTCTTCCTCCTCGGCCTTGCGCACCCGCTGGTCGACCTTGTCGTCGGGGTCGCCGCGGCCGCGGAGGCGACGCGCCTGTTCCTCACGAGATGGGGGCAGGACGAAGATGAGCACGGCGTCGGGGTGCAACGACTTCACCTGACGCGCTCCGTTCACCTCGATCTCGAGCACGATGTCGCGCCCGGCGAGCGACGGGCTGTCCAGGTCGGGGGTGGGTGTGCCGTAGTAGTTGTCGAGGAACGACGTCCACTCGAGAAAGCCGCCGTCGGCGATGCGCCGCTCGAAATCGAGCCGCGACGAAAAGACGTAGCTGTCGGCTGCCTCGCCGGGACGCTGCCCACGCGTGGTCCACGACCGGCTGAGCCACAGCCCAGGGTCGCGTTGGACCAACGCACGGACAATCGTGCCCTTGCCGACCCCACCGGGGCCGGAGACGATGAAGATCAGTGGCGCCGAGGCCGCCATGGCCTCACCGACTCACTTGCCGAGTTGCTCGAGCAGTGCTGCTTTTTGCTGCTGGCCGAGGCCCTGGACACGGCGGTTGTCGGCGATGCCGATCTCCTCCATGAGCTTGCGGGCCTTGACCTTGCCCACACCGGGCAGCGACTCGAGCAGCGAGACGACCTTCAACTTGCTGATGGTGTCGTCGGTGGAGGCGAGTGCCTCGGCGAGGGTGATGGAGCCGAGCTTCAGACGGTTCTTCACTTCGGCGCGGGCCGTGCGGACCTCGGCGGCCTTCGCGAGGGCAGCGGCGCGCTGTTCGGGGGAGAGTGCAGGGGGTGTAGCCATGGGCCCACCTTAGCCGTGAGACCCCCGTATCGACCGGCATCCGCGAGCTGTGACTCAAGCCATTCGACGCACAGCACCGGTGAGCAGGGAGAGCGCGGCGAAGTGTCGCTCGACAGCCCACGAGGTCATCTCGTCGAACACCCGCGCGGCGGCGCGCGGATCGGCGAAGGTGGCGGTTCCCACCCCGACGGCCGAGGCGCCGACGAGCATCAACTCGACCGCGTCCCACCCGGTCGACACCCCTCCGAGCCCGATGATGGGCAGATCGGGCAGCGCAGCGTGCACGTCGTGCACCACCCGTACCGCCACCGGATGGATGCCCCGACCCGACAGACCGCCACCGCCGGCGCCGAGTGCCGGCCGCAGCGTGCGCTCGTCGATCACCATGCCGAGCAACGTGTTCACGAGGGTGACGGCTTCGGCACCTGCGTCGCGTACCGCTTGCGCCACCTCCACCACCCGGTCGGTGTTGGGGCTCAGCTTGGCCCACCGCGGCCGACCACAACCCGCCGTGGCGGCCACCACCTCGGCCGACAGATCGGCGTCGTGGGCGAAGATGCCGCGCCGACCCTCGAGGTTCGGGCACGACAGGTTCACCTCGACGGCCACCACGCCCGACGGGGCGTCGGCGAGCAGGTCGGCGGCCCGGCGGTAGTCGTCGAGGCCGCGGCCCCAGATGCTCGCCACCACCCGAGCGCCACGGTCGAGCAACGCCGGCAATTCCTCGCTCAGCCAGTGCTCGACACCGGGGCCCTGCAACCCGACGGCGTTGATCATCCCGAACCCGGCGGTGTGCACGCGTGGTGGTGGATTGCCGTCCCACCGATAGGGGGCGAGCGACTTGGTGACCACCGCCCCCACCTCGGCGAGGTCGAGGTAGTCGGCCAGTTCGGCGCCATAGCCGGCGGTGCCGGAGGCGAGCAGCACCGGGTTCGGCAACTCGACCGAGCCCACGCTCACCCGGGCGTCGAGCCCGGGTGGCACGGTGAACCGCCCCCGCCGCCCTCGGCCGATGTTCACCGCGCGTGGTACTCCTGCAGCGACCGCACCGCGATGTCGCGACCGGCCTGTTCGGCCATGCCCTGCACCGCGGCCAGGGCGGCCTCGACCGTGGTGACCGAACTGACGTGATGCGAGTTCGCCGCCTTGCGGATCTGTTCGCCATCGGTGCGACCACCGCGGCCCTGAGGTGTGTTGATGACGAACACCACCTTGCCGGCGGCGATGAGGTCGACAGCGGTGAGTTCGGCGCCCTCGCTGACCTTGCCCACGACCAGGTCGACCGGCTGGTCGAATCGAGCGAGGTAGGCAGCCGTGCCGTTGGTGGCGGCGATACCGAGGCCGAGTTGGCGCAGTCGCTTGGCCACCACGAGGCCGGCAGGCTTGTCGCCGTCGGCCAACGACAGGAACACCGTTCCGCTGGACGGCAGCAGTGTGCCGGCGGCGAGTTCAGCCTTGAAGAACGCCTTGCCGAACGTGGAATCGATGCCCATCACTTCACCGGTGGAGCGCATCTCCGGCCCGAGTGCCGTGTCGACCTCGGGGAACCGGCTGAACGGCAGCACAGCCTCCTTGATGGCGACGTGGCCGTGCTCGGACGGCGTGCGCAAGAGTCCTTCAGCGCGCAGCTCGGCGAGCGTGGCACCGAGCATCACCCGGGTGGCCACCTTGGCCAACGGAACACCCGTCGCTTTGGCCACGAAGGGCACCGTACGGCTGGCGCGCGGGTTGGCCTCGATGACGTAGACGGTGGTGCCCGACACGGCGAACTGCACGTTGATGAGACCGCGCACGTCGAGGGCGCCGGCGATGGAGCGCACATATGCCTCGATCACCTCCACCACCCACGCCGGCAGCGTCTGCGGAGGGATGGCGCACGCCGAGTCGCCGCTGTGCACTCCGGCCTCCTCGACGTGTTCCATCACACCGCCGATGAGCACATCGCCGGTGTGGTCGCGGATGGCGTCGA